>PHDQ01000241.1 GCA_002841025.1 Bacteroidetes bacterium HGW-Bacteroidetes-13
CGCGCGACATGGTCAATGTACTTGTCGGGACAATTGCGCAAACCAGCTTGGTGATTATTCCTTTGTATTTGATATTGCATGAAAACATTTCTCTTTTGATTTCAATCGGGATCTTGATGGGTTGTGTAATTATTTTAAAAATAAATTGGTGGAACAAATTAGACCTCGATTTTCATAAAACGTAACTATTCAGTCTCATGAAAAATCAATACAAATTTTGTCTGTTCGAGTGTTTTATTGAAAAATGCGACCGCTTTTTTTTAATAAAACGTATCGAGAACTATACAATTTCAAACTTCTCGATACCTGCCTGTGGCAGACAGGCAATTTTTAATAGTAAAGCTGTCGCATTACTATTAAAACTACGCGAAGTGACGTTTAAAACGAAATTCATTTGAATAGCTGAATAGTTACCATAAAATAAAAAGAAATGTCACATAAAGACACAAACATATCCGCAAAAAAAATATTCAATTTCAACAAATTGAAGGAAAATCACCGCCGTTTGATTGAGAGAGGAAATTCGCCTGTTCAAGATTCAAATGGGGTGTTTGAACGTTTTGAGTTCCCAATTTTAACTGCTGCACATACACCTTTACATTGGCGATACGATTTGAATCAGCAAACCAATCCTTTTGGAATGGAGCGCTTTGGCATCAACGCAACGTTCAATCCCGGAGCCATCAAATGGCATGATAAATATCTATTGGCGGTTCGCGTAGAAGGAGCCGATCGCAAATCATTTATCGCCATCGCGGAAAGCCCGAACGGCTATGACCGGTTTGAATTTTGGGACGCCCCAATGGTCATTCCGCAAACAGAAATTCCGGACACCAATGTATATGATATGCGGTTGGTGGCACACGAAGACGGTTGGATTTACGGTATTTTTTGTACCGAAAGAAAAGACCCGAAAGCCCCAAAAGGCGACACCAGCTCGGCAGTTGCCAATGCTGGAATTGTCCGAACCAAAGATTTGATAAACTGGGAACGTCTGCCCGACTTGATTTCGAGTTCGGGTCAACAGCGAAACGTGGTTTTGCACCCAGCGTTTGTCAATGGTAAATATGCCGTTTACACACGTCCGCAAGACGGATTTATTGAAGTTGGCAGTGGTGGTGGCATCGGATTCGGATATATAGACCAGATGGAAAATCCGGTTGTAAAGGATGAAAAAATCATGCATCAAAAAGTCTATCACACCATCTATGAATTGAAAAATGGCTTGGGCCCGGCACCCATCAAAACGAAAGAAGGCTGGCTTCATTTGGCACACGGAGTGCGAAACACCGCCGCCGGACTTCGTTATACACTCTATCTTTTTATGACGGATTTGCGCGATATATCAAAAATAATCCATCTGCCGGGCGGATATTTTATGGCTCCAAATGACGATGAAACGGTGGGAGATGTTTCCAACGTGCTTTTTTCTTGCGGATGGATTCAAGATGATGACGGAACGGTTTTCATTTATTACGCATCTTCAGACACCCGTTGTCATGTAGCTGTTTCAAGCACAGAACGATTGATTGATTATGTGAAAAACACGCCTGAAGACCGATATACCTCAGCCGAATCCGTAAAAACCATTCAGGGATTGATTGATAAAAATAGTTCAAACATGAATTTAGTAGAAGATGGAAAATGAGTCCAAATACTGATAGCTATCGGAGACGAGGGCTATTAGCTATTAGCCTTTAGCTAATAAATAATAGTCACATTTCATTAATACACCAACTGCTAAAAGCCAACAATCATAAATCAAAGCAATACCAACATGAAGGACTTCAGAAAATTGAAAATATGGGAACGGGGAATGGAGATTGTTAAGAAAACATATTCCTTATCTAAACAGTTGCCGACAAGTGAAAGATTTGGGATAGCCTCCCAAATAACCCGTGCAGCTGTATCTATTCCCTCAAACATTGCTGAAGGATGTAGTCGTACAACTGATAAGGATAAGAAAAGGTTTGCAGAAATTGCATTGGGTTCCGCTTTTGAGTTGGAAACACAAGTTTTGATCACAAAAGAAATTGGTTTAGCAAACCCCGAAGATTGTGATAAACTGATAGAATGCCTGCATGAAGAAGAACGGATGATTAACAGTTTCATTAATAAACTAAACAGCTAAAGGCTAAAGGCTAACAGCTAAAAACAAAGAACTTTATTCATGAAAACTTCAACTGAAATATTGCACGATGAGTTGGCTCAAGAGTTGAAAAACATCTTGAACTACTGGGCGAAATACGCCGTTGACGATGCTTTTGGCGGGTTTGTGGGCGCGAGAAACTATCAGAACAAATGTGTGGAGAACGCCCCAAAAGGGATTATTCTCAACACTCGTATCTTGTGGGCTTTCGCAGCAGCAGGAAATTTTTATCAAGACGAGCGTTATATTTTTTATTGCGAACGAGCCTTTTATTATTTGCTCAATCAGTTTAAAGATTCCAAGCACGGCGGTGTTTATTGGGAATTAGACGCACAAGGAAATGCTCTAAACAAGAGAAAACAAACTTATGCGCAAGCCTTTGCGGTATATGCGCTTTCAGAATATTATTTGTACTCCGGAAATGAACGAGCCAAACAATGGGCGATCGAATTGTACAATCAAATAGAGCACAGAACAAAAGACACACAAAACGGAGGCTATCTGGAAGCTTTTGCGGAAGATTGGTCCGTAATTGAAGATGTTCGCCTCAGCGAAAAAGATCAAAACGACCCCAAATCCATGAACACGCATTTGCATGTTTTAGAAGCTTATACAACACTCTATAAAATCTATCCAACCCATGAAGTTCGGGCTTCAATTGAAGATTTACTTGATATTTTTTACACGAAAATTTTTAATAAAACCCGTTTGTCCTTCGATTTGTTTTTTGACATGAATTGGCAACCCAACAGTCAAGTGACATCGTACGGACACGATATTGAAGCGATTTGGTTGTTGATTGAAGCGGCAAAAATGATTCAAAACGAATCTTGGGTTTCAACTGCAAATAAGTGCGCGGTCATTATTGCCTCACAAGTCGTAAACGAAGGATACGTGAAAGGATTCGGTTTGCTAAACGAAAGAAACCATCTGATCAAAACGGTGGATGACGACCGTCATTGGTGGCCACAAGCCGAAGCGATGGTAGGCTTTTATTACGCTTATCAAATTAGCGGTGAAAACCATTTTTTGGAAGCCGTATTTGACCTCTGGGAGCAAATCAAAAAAGTGGTCATCGACCCTGAAAAGGGCGAATGGTTTTTCAGGGTAAAAAACGATGATAAACCCGTTTTGGAAGAAGACAAAATCGGTTTTTGGAAATGCCCTTATCACAACAGCCGGATGTGCATGACCATTATCAGTATGATAAACGAAAAGGTTTTCGTATTGAGGAATAACAATAACAACAAATCAAAATTAAACATTAGTTAAACTTTCATTAACATTTTAACACAGTTTTTATGTCGTCTGTCGAAGAAATGATGTTGTATGTAGATTTTTTTATTAA
>PHDQ01000242.1 GCA_002841025.1 Bacteroidetes bacterium HGW-Bacteroidetes-13
ATGCCGCAATCGACAGCACAAGTTACGTTTTTAACAACGGGTTTTCCATTTTCCATTTCCAAATCCAACACATGAGCGACATAGGAATTGTGACAAAAATAAGCGGCAACACCTCTGCCTTTCTTATCACGCTTGTCCCAATCAGATTTCTCGCGAACCAATTCGAGCACACCTGCATAGCGGGCGGCATCGTAGTCGTTGTTTTCACCAACCGGATTTTTGATGGCGCGGTTCATCAAATCCAATCGGAACTGAATCGGGTCTTTGCCCGCAGCTTCCGCCACTTCATCAAGAAAAGATTGTTCGGCTCCGGCTATGAAATTAGACCGAGGCGCTCTAAATGCACCTACAGAAATATTTGAATCAATTGCCCAAGACTCAGCGAGATAATTGTCAACGGCACCTGCGGGAAAACGGTTTTCAGCGAGGGGACTTTCAGGAATACCACCGGCTCGCACCTGGAAAGCGATCAGGTTGCCTTCTTTGTCTAAGCCGGCTTTGTAATAAGCGTGATAGGAAGGTCGATAAACGCCGTTTGTCATATCGTCTTCACGACTGTACACCAATTTGACAGGTGCATTTATTTTTTGCGAGATTACGGCAGCTTCTATGCCGAAATGTCCGTATAGTCTGCGCCCGAAACCGCCTCCCATGCGGGTCATTTGAATGTCAATTTTTTCGAGCGGAAGACCCAAACGAGCCGAAGCGGTTTTTTCCAAAAATTCGGGAGTTTGAATAGGTCCTACCAATTCTGCTTTATCTGCCGTAACATGGGCAAAGAAATTCATGGGTTCCATGGTGTTGTGAGCCAGAAACGGCGCGGTGTATGTTCGCTCGATAATTTTATCGGCTTTTTTGAAAGCGGCTTCCGGGTTACCGTCTTTACGGACAACTTTGGCTTTTTTGGCGCCTGCTTCATTCATTTTTGCCTTGTGAACAGCGGTGCTTTCAAATCCGGACGGAATATTTTTATCAAATTTACCACCGCCAAAATTTTCAAACGAATCAACATAATCGCTGATGGGTTCCCATTCAATGTTCAATGCTTTTTTAGCGTTCATCACTTCCCAGGTGGAATTTCCGGTGACCACCACCAATTCAGAAAATGCTGTTGTGTCAAACACGTTTTTAGCGGTGTCGTCTTCATAGGAATTGATGGTAAAAACATCCTTGATGCCGGGCATAGATTTGGCATTGGAAGCATCGTACGATTTCAGTTTCAGACCAAAAGCCGGTGGATGAGCCACCATGGCGTACACCATGCCCTCGCGTTTGTAGTCGAGTCCGTACAAGGGTTTGCCGGTAACTATTTTTTGTCCATCCACGTTTTTTCGAGAGGTTCCTATGATTTTAAAGTCATTTTTTTCTTTTAATTTCACTTCCTTGGGAATGGAAATTTTGGCGGCTGCGGATGCCATCTCTCCAAACCCTGCCTTTTTCCCGCTTCCTGTATGAATGATGGTTCCTGCTTCGGTTGTGATTTCATCAGCCGGAACGCTCCAGGCTTTGGCGGCAGCTTCAATCAACATCTGACGAGCTGCGGCACCGGCCATGCGCAAACCTTCCCAGCCTTGACGAATCGACTGACTTCCTCCGGCGAGCTGTCGAGTGAAAATTGCTGTATTGAGTGGTGCTTGTTCCACGATGACTTTATCCCAATCCACATCGAGTTCCTCAGCCACGATCATCGGCATGGAGGTTTTTACGTTTTGTCCTATTTCGGGGTTTGGCGACATGATGGTGACCACGCCGTTTTCACCGATTTTTAAAAAGCCGGTTATCTCAAACCACTCTTTAGGCATGGTGAGCACGGCTTCGGGTTTGGATTGGCAAGAGGTTAGCCAACTGAAACCCAACATCAATCCGCCGCTGGTAAGCGCGGTAGTCTTTAGAAAAGAACGTCGACCGTATGAAGTTTTTATGATTGTCATTTTCAGAGAATTTAGAAATTAAGTTTAAGATAATTAAGCACTTTGGCTCAATTCGGCAGAAGCTTTTTTAATGGCTTTTTTGATGCGCGTGTAGGTACCGCAACGGCAAATATTTCCGTTCATAGCTGCCTCAATCTGTTCATCGCTTGGATTCGGATTGGCATTCAGCAAGGCGGAAGCGTTCATGATTTGTCCGGCTTGGCAGTAGCCGCACTGCGGAACATCGAGTTCAAGCCATGCTTTTTGGACAGGATGATCTCCATTTTCCGATAAGCCTTCGATGGTTGTAATCGGCATGTTTCCTACCTGCGAAACGGGCAGTTGGCAGGATCGCATTGCCATGTCGCCGAGGTGAATGGTGCAAGCGCCACAGGCAGCGATACCGCAGCCAAATTTTGTTCCAACCATGTTGAGATGGTCGCGAAGCACCCAAAGCATGGGCGTGGCGGGATCGACATCTACTTGCTGTTTTTTTCCGTTGATGGTTAAATTGAAGGTTGCCATTTTGTTGATATTAAATTTTAATAAGATGAGTTTACTAAATTAAAGAAAAATATATAATTGTCAAATACTTACGAAATAATTAACGAATGAATGAACGTATAAATTGAGGCAATTTTGAAAAATTCGACATTTAGCCTAACTAAACCCATAAGCAATAGGTAAGTTTCTTATTCAGAAAACTTCTGACTTCTCTGCCAGACGACATGCAGGTGGCTTCCGACTTCCAGCTTCTCGAATCATTGTAAAACTACTCGTAATATTCCAAAAGAAATTATCAAAATCAAATTAAAATTTATGAAATTCAAATAAAAATAGAGATGCGTACATTTTTTTCTAGGGTGTAAGCAACCTCGTAAAAGAAAGCGAACCCTGTTTCCATGCCCCGTCGCGTTTGATATACACTTCTGTCACCATAAACGGATTGGTAACTTCGTTTCCGCCCACCACGGCCAAAAGCGTGATTCTGTTGAGGAGTATCGCCGTGTTTTCGATGATATTAACGGATACTTCGTGGATATCCGCTTGCTTGTACCAAATTCCGCCACTTTTGATTACGTTTAACTCCTGTTCTTTTCCCCACGAACCACCCATGTGGACAAAAACCGATTTTTCATCAAAAAGTGTTTTTAATTTATCCACATCCTTGTCTGCCATCCACTGCCATTTGTCTTTGGAAAGTTGGATGATTTCTTGTCCGGCATCAGCGTTTTGTGCAACAGCCCATTGGACACTTAGCACGAGCATACACAATTTGAGCATTACTTGTTTCATAATTTATTTGACGGTTTATTTTCTCGGGGGTTGATTATTTCTCAATCTGATGGGTGTCGCGCACACTGCTGAAGGTTAGATCCAGCAATTTCCAATCTGCACCTTCTTTTTTATAAATTTCGGTAACTGTAAATTCGGTGGTTACATCGCTACCCCTCACGTGTGCCAAGAGTGTAATGCGGTTCCAAAGAATGGCGGTATCGCCAAAAACTTCTACGGCAACATCGTGTACATC
>PHDQ01000243.1 GCA_002841025.1 Bacteroidetes bacterium HGW-Bacteroidetes-13
CTTCCTGCCAAACACATCGATACCGGCATGGGTTTCGAACGACTTTGCATGGTTTTACAAGGTGTGAAAAGCAACTACGATTCGGACGTGTTCACTCCGTTGATTCGAAAAATTGAAAAAATAACACACACAACTTACGGAAAAAACACGGAAACTGACATTGCCATCCGGGTTGTTGCCGACCATGTGCGGGCGGTGACTTTTTCGATTGCAGACGGACAATTACCCTCCAATACCGGTGCCGGCTATGTGATTCGCCGCATTTTGCGCAGAGCCATCCGGTATGGCTTCACCTTTCTCAACCAAAAAGATGCTTTTATCTACCAATTGGTCGATACTTTGAGTGAGCAAATGGGCGAAGTTTTTCCTGAACTTATCAAAGAAAAAAACCTCATCACCAATGTCATACGCGAAGAAGAACAATCTTTTTTGAAAACCTTAGAACAAGGTTTACTCCTTTTGAATGATTTGACAAAAAACATGGAAGGAAAAAGACTTTCCGGAGCCAAAGCCTTTGAACTCTATGACACTTTTGGGTTTCCTATCGATTTGACGGCACTCATACTCAGTGAAAAAGGATACGATTTGGATGTTAAAGAATTTGAAGTTGCGCTTCAAAATCAGAAAAACAGATCGAGAGCAGCCGCTGAGATTACAAAAGACGATTGGACAATCCTCTTCGACAAAAACGAAACTATTTTCGTAGGTTACGATCAGTTGGAATGTCAATCAAAAATCACACGTTACCGAAAAATAGATTCTAAAAAAGACGGTAAACTATACCAAATCGTATTAGACGAAACCCCTTTTTATCCGGAAGGTGGCGGGCAGGTTGGCGATCAAGGTGTTTTGGTTTCGGCTCACGAACAAATCAAAATCATCGATACCAAAAAAGAAAACAACCTTATTGTTCACACCACCGATTCGCTTCCTAAAAATCCGCATCACACATTCACAGCAAAAGTAGATGTCAAACTGCGAAAACTGAGCGAAGCGAACCATTCAGCCACCCACTTGATGCATCAAGCTTTACGCGAAGTTTTGGGGACGAATGTCGAACAGAAAGGCTCGTTGGTATCGCCCAATCACCTTCGTTTTGACTTTTCTCATTTCGCCAAAATGACTGATGAAGAATTGCAAAAAGTAGAAGTTTTTGTCAACGCACGCATAGCGGAAAACTTGCCCTTGGAAGAACGCAGGAAAGTTCCTTTTGCCGAAGCCGTTTCTGAGGGTGCGATGGCGTTGTTTGGTGAAAAATACGGCGACAGCGTGCGTGCCATCCGTTTTGGAAACAGCATCGAATTGTGTGGTGGCACGCATGTGAAAAACACCGCAGACATTTGGCATTTCAAAATTGTGAGCGAAGGTGCAGTTGCTTCCGGAATCCGAAGAATTGAAGCCATTACTTCCGATGCCGTAAAAGCTTACTTTGACAACCAAGCTACGCAATTGGAAGAAATCAAGCAACTGCTCAAAAATCCGATACACCCTACCAAAGCGCTACAACTCATCCTCGAAGAAAACAATTCGATCAAGAAACAGATTGATGCACTTTTGAGAGAAAAAGCCTTGGGCATGAAAGGTGAATTGGAAGCTGAATTGGAAGACTTGAACGGTGTGAAATTCCTCGCCAAAAAAATTGATTTGGAACAAAATGCGCTCAAAGATTTGGTCTTTGAATTGGGAAAATCACACGACAATTTATTTGTATTGCTGGCAACCCAACCGGACAATGACAAAGTGATGCTCACTTGCTACATCTCAAAAGAACTGACTGAAAAACGCGGATACGATGCCGGAAAAGTTGTTCGCGAACTCGGAAAACTTATCCACGGCGGTGGCGGCGGCCAAGCCTTTTTCGCAACTGCAGGCGGTAAAAACCCGGGTGGTATTCCTAAAGCATTGGAGCGTGCGAAGGATTATCTGGTATAACTTTGTGACTTGAATTTTTTGCTTATTGTCCCTTGCCTATTGTAAACTGCCTATTATCATGAATTTCAATACCAAAATTCAACTCTCAAGCAGTCCTCACCCGATAGATTATCAATCAAAAATAATCTGCTTGGGTTCGTGTTTTGCAGTGAATATAGGTCTGAAATTCAATTATTTCAAATTTGAAAACACCGTCAACCCGTTTGGTATTTTATTTCATCCATTGGCGATTGAAAAGTTGATTTTAAAAGCGATTAATCAAGATTCAATTACTGAAAAAGACCTCTTTTTTCACAACGAACAGTGGCATTCATTTGACGTTCATTCGGCATTGAGTCAATCCGATAAAAGTCAATTTTTAGATCATTTGAATCGTTTGTTGACCAAAACCCGAAATGACATTAAGACGGCTACGCATCTATTCATAACTTTGGGAACGGCTTGGGTTTACAGACATTTGGAAAGTGATGAAATTGTCGCCAATTGCCATAAAATTCCACAAAAGGCGTTTCGAAAAGAATTGCTTTCGGTCGAGCAAATCCAACTGAGTTTACTTTCGATTTTACATCAAATTCGCAGCATCAATCCGAATGTGAAAGTGATTTTTACGGTCTCGCCGGTGCGTCATCTCAAGGACGGTTTCGTTGAAAACCAAAGAAGCAAAGCTCATCTCATCACTGCCTTACACCAAATCATTGACACTTCTATCCGTGCAGATTGTGCGAAAACGGCTTATTTTCCGGCTTACGAAATCGTGATGGACGAACTGCGCGATTACCGGTTTTATGCGGAAGACATGATTCATCCCAATCAAATTGCCATCGATTATGTTTGGAAACGATTTCGTGAAACACAAATTTCGTCGACTGCCTATCCGGTGATGAACGATGTGGAAAATATTCAAAAAGCATTGGCTCACAAACCTTTTGACATCTCTTCTTCAAAACATCAACAATTTCTATCCGACTTGAACAAGCAAATCACCGTCTTGAAAGAACAGTTTCCGAAAATGGCATTTTAAAGTGAAAATGTGTTCAGGTAACAATCCAACACTCAACACTTAAAACACCCCTCCCGTTGAGCCGCCATCAATTTTAATCGTTGACCCATTGGTACCGACAGCCTGCTCGCTACACAAATAAACAATGGTGGACGCAACTTCTTCGACCGACAAAAATCGTTGTAACAGCGATGTCGTTCGAACATCTTTGAAGAAATCCGAGGCAATTTTGTCTTTCGAAACATTTGCTTTTTTTGCGGCATCTTCCAAAAATATTTCCGCGCCTTCAGACAAGGTGGAGCCGGGCATCACAGTGTTGACCGTCACTTCCGTTCCTTTCGTATAGGCTGCCAATCCCCGAGAAACGGCATGCAATGCGGCTTTGGTCGTGCTGTATGCCAACATGTCCGGAGGAACCAATTGCGCACATTCACTCGAAACAAAAATGATTCGGCCCCATTTTTTTTGCAACATCTTCGGCAAAAGCACGCGCGACAAGCGCACACC
>PHDQ01000244.1 GCA_002841025.1 Bacteroidetes bacterium HGW-Bacteroidetes-13
CTGCTTAAAACTTTACTTTAAACGCTTTTTCTTGCGGATAGTAGGCAACCTCTTCCAATTCTTCTTCGATGCGAAGCAACTGGTTGTATTTGGCCATACGGTCTGATCGAGAAGCCGATCCGGTTTTGATTTGTCCGGTGTTGAGAGCCACTGCCAAATCTGCGATGGTGTTGTCTTCGGTTTCTCCGGAGCGATGTGACATAACAGTTGTGTATCCTGCGTTTTTAGCCATGTTGACGGCTGCAATCGTTTCGGTCAAAGTTCCGATTTGGTTTACTTTAATCAAAATTGAATTGGCAATTCCTCCTTCAATTCCTTTTGAAAGTCTTTCTACATTGGTCACAAACAAGTCATCACCTACCAATTGTACTTTGTCACCAACGAGTTCTGTCAAGTATTTCCATCCTTCCCAATCGTTTTGATCCATTCCGTCTTCAATAGAAATTATCGGATATTTTGCTGCCAACGAGGCCAAATAATCTGCTTGCTCTTTAGGTGTACGGACTACACCGCTTTCGCCTTCAAATTTTTTGTAGTTGTATTTTCCATCTTCATAGAATTCGGCAGAAGCACAATCGAGGGCAAGGAAAACTTCTTCACCCGGTTTGTAACCCGCTTTTTTGATGGCTGCGATGACGGTTTCAAGTGCGTCTTCAGTTCCGCCAAATTCAGGTGCAAAACCACCTTCATCTCCAACGGAAGTTGTCAGGTTTCTGTCGTGAAGAATTTTTTTCAGGTTGTGAAAAATTTCTGTTCCCATTTGCAAAGCATGGCTAAAGCTTTTGGCTTTCACCGGCATAATCATAAACTCTTGAAAAGCAATCGGCGCATCAGAATGTGAGCCGCCGTTGACGATGTTCATCATCGGCACAGGAAGTGTATTGGCGCTCACGCCGCCGATGTATCTGAAAAGAGAAATTCCCAATTCATCAGCAGCTGCTCGGGCAACAGCCAAAGAAACTCCCAAGATGGCATTGGCTCCCAATTTTGATTTATTGGGTGTTCCGTCCAATTCAATCATAATTTTATCAATCAGATTTTGCTCAAAAACCGAAAGTCCTTCCAATTCTAAAGCAATGATATCATTCACGTTTTCAACCGCTTTCAAAACACCCTTGCCCATAAAATCTTTTCCTCCGTCACGCAATTCAACAGCTTCGTGCTCACCGGTAGAGGCACCGGAAGGAACGGCAGCCCGTCCAAATGCGCCGGTGGTGGTCGTTACATCAACCTCGATGGTAGGATTTCCTCTCGAATCGAATATTTGTCTTGCGTGAATGTCTAAAATGGTACTCATAATATTTGTATTAAATTATTTTATAAAGTTTTTGCTAAATAGCTTCAATGGCTTGATATTGTTTGATATTGTCAATAAACTGATCGAAAAGATAGGAAGCGTCGTGCGGACCGGGAGCGGCTTCCGGATGGTATTGTACGGAGAAACAAGGTTTGTCCTTTAATTTGATACCGGCAACGGTATGGTCGTTCAGATGAACGTGGGTTATCTCAACATCCGGATGATTTTCCGTTTGGGTTTTATCGATGGAAAAACCGTGATTTTGCGAAGTTATTTCACCTTTTCCGGTTGCAATATTCATCACAGGATGATTGATTCCGCGGTGACCATTGTGCATTTTGTAGGTTGATATGCCTTTGGCAAGTGCCAATATTTGATGTCCGAGGCAAATGCCGAAAAGTGGTTTGTTGCTTTCTAATATTTTTTTGGTCGTTTCGATGGGTTTTTTGAGCGGTTCGGGGTCGCCAGGGCCGTTTGATAGGAAATAACCATCCGGCTGAAAAGCTTCCATTTCTTCAAAAGTGGCATCATAAGGAAACACTTTCACGTAAACGCCACGTGCATCGAGGCTGCGAAGTATATTTTTTTTGATGCCCAAATCGAGGGCGGCCACTTTCATATCTGCTTCCGGATTGCCAACAAAATAAGGCTCTTTGGTAGAAACAATGGAGGCGAGTTCGAGTCCTTTCATCGACGGAAAAGCGGCTAATTTCTGTTTCAATACTTCAATTTGATCTATATCGGTACTGATGACGGCATTCATCGCACCATGGTCACGGATGTAGGCTACCAATGCGCGTGTATCAACATCAGAAATTGCTATTAGTTGATGCTTTTCTAAAAACTTTTCCAAAGTGATTTCGGCGGATGGTCTGGATTGAAAATAACTAAAATTGCGACATATCAGACCCGATATTTTGATTCCGTCCGATTCAGATTCATCCGTCTGAACGCCATAGTTTCCAATGTGTGCATTGGTTGTAACCATGATTTGTCCAAAATAAGAAGGATCTGTAAATATTTCTTGGTATCCGGTCATTCCTGTGTTAAAACAGAGTTCGCCGAAAGTACTGCCTTTTACGCCAACTGACTTGCCGTAGAAAATAGTTCCATCAGCTAATAAAACAATGGCTTGCGGTCGGGTGTTGTATTTCATCTGTCTATATTATTTGTCTTTATCGGTCAGATGGAACATCCATTATCATCCGCTCGTGTGTCAATATTGTCTTGCCATGGATGTTTCATTTGCGTAGAAATCGTAAAGCGGTTACAAAAATAGCATAAAAAAAAGGATAAACTAAAGTAGCTTATCCTTTTTTAATGTTAAGAAAACATTCATTTATTCTTTTGTTTCGTCTGTAACAGAATCTGTTTTTGCTGTTTCATCAGCTGGTTTTTCAACAACTTCTTCGGTAACAGTTTCGGCAGCTTTCGCTACTTTGGCACCGCGACGACGCGTTTTCTTTTTAGCCGGTTTGTTGGCGTTGTAGATTTCGTTGAAGTCAACCAATTCGATCAAGGCCATATCGGCGTTGTCACCCAATCGATTGCCCAATTTGATGATGCGGGTATATCCACCCGGACGATCACCCACTTTAGGCGCAACATCTCTAAACAACTCGGTCACCATATATTTGTCTTTGAGTTTTGCAAAAACCAATCGACGGTTGTGTGTGGTGTCGGTTTTAGATTTGGTAACCAAGGGTTCAAAAAATATTTTGAGTGCCTTTGCTTTGGCAAGGGTTGTATTGATTCGCTTGTGTTCGATAAGCGAGCAAGACATGTTTGCCAACATTGATTTTCTATGGGCAGTTTTTCTGCCTAAGTGATTTATTTTTTTTCCGTGTCTCATTATTTCAAACTTTTAGGAACGCGCAAGCGTTAGTCTTTGTCTAATTTATATTTACCTAAATCCATACCGAAATTCAATCCTTTGGCATGTACCAACTCATCCAATTCGGTGAGTGATTTTTTGCCGAAATTTCTGAATTTCATCAAGTCGTTTTTGTTGAAAGAAACCAAGTCGCCAAGTGTATCAACTTCTGCAGCTTTCAAACAATTCAAGGCTCTAACGGACAAGTCCATGTCAACCAATTTGGTTTTAAGCAATTGACGCAT
>PHDQ01000245.1 GCA_002841025.1 Bacteroidetes bacterium HGW-Bacteroidetes-13
GCCTGACGGGCTTTGTTGTAGTTGATGGTCAATTGGTCTCTCAACTCACCTGCGTTGTCCGTAGCCTTGTGCATCGAGGTCATTCGCGCACCGTGCTCAGAGGCAAACGAGTCGCGGAGTGCTTTGTAGAGTTGCAATTTCAATGATTTTGGAATCAGCGCGGAAAGGATTTCTACTTTCCCGGGTTCGTAGATATAATCAACTTCTTTGACCGAATTGACCGAAGGAGGTATTATCGGGAGAAATTGTTCTACCAAAACATCCTGATTGGCTGCATTCTTAAAATGGTTGTAAATCAGCACAATTTTGTCGTATTTTCCTGACACAAACATTTCCATCAATTCTTGGGCAATCTCAGCTGTATTTTCAAAATTCAAAGCATCGAAAATCTGGTTGTTTGTTCCCACCAACCGGCCGGTTTTTTTAAGGTTTTCGGCACCTCGTTTTCCCATGGCAAAAAACTCAACTTGCACAGCAGCATCGACTTCAAGCAAAACATTTTTTGCCGCTTTGATGATGTTTGAATTGAAAGCTCCACAAAGTCCTCTATTGGAACTGATGGCTACAACCAACACTTTTTTGACAGGTCTCTGTTTGGAATACGCATCAAAATCGTTGTCGTCAGAAACCGAAGCATTCAAATTACTGATGAGTTCGGTCAACTTTTGCGAATAGGGTCGCATGGCAACGATGGCATCCTGCGCTTTTTTGAGTTTAGCCGCCGAAACCATTTTCATGGCAGAGGTAATCTGCATGGTTGACTTCACCGAGGCTATCCTGTTCCGTATTTCCTTTAAATTGGCCATTCTACTGTGTTTGGCTTAAAATGAAATGATTATTATTTCTTGTATGAAGCAGCAACTTCTTTGGCTACTGCTGTAAGTGTGTCGGTTATCTCATCGGTCAATTTACCCGCTTTCAAATCGTTTAAAACATTTTTGTGTTTCGCATTCAATACTTCGAGATAACTTCTTTCGAATGATTTCACTTCATTCACAGGCACTTCTCTCAACAAGTTTTTGGTTCCCGCAAAAATGATGGCAACTTGGTCTTCCACTTTGTATGGATCGTTTACCGATTGTTTCAAAATTTCCACATTGCGACGACCTTTTTCAATTACGTTAAGGGTCACTGCGTCGAGGTCTGAACCGAATTTGGCGAAAGCTTCCAATTCGCGGAATTGCGCTTGGTCGAGTTTCAAAGTACCTGCAATTTTTTTCATGGATTTGATTTGTGCATTTCCACCCACGCGCGATACCGAGATACCTACGTTGATGGCCGGACGAACACCGGAGTTGAACAAATCCGATTCCAAGAATATCTGGCCGTCGGTGATGGAAATCACGTTGGTTGGAATGTAAGCAGAAACGTCACCCGCTTGGGTTTCGATAATCGGAAGCGCTGTCAAAGATCCTCCACCTTTCACGATGGGTTTCAAAACATCCGGAAGGTCGTTCATGTTTTTGGCAATGTTGTCGTCGGCAATGATTTTTGCAGAACGCTCCAACAAACGAGAGTGAAGATAGAACACGTCACCCGGATAAGCCTCACGTCCCGGTGGTCGGCGCAACAAGAGCGACAACTCACGGTAAGCGACCGCTTGTTTGGATAAATCATCGTAAATGATGAGTGCCGGACGACCCGAGTCTCTAAAATATTCGCCGATGGAAGCACCTGCAAAAGGAGCATATACTTGCATGGCGGCAGGATCGGAAGCATTTGCTGCAACGATGGTAGTGTAAGCCAACGCACCGCGATCTTCCAAAACTTTGGCAATCGCAGCAACCGTCGAAGCTTTTTGTCCGATGGCTACATAGATACAATATACCGGTTTGCCGGCATCGTAAAATTCTTTTTGATTCAAAATGGTGTCGATACAAACCGTTGTTTTTCCGGTTTGACGGTCACCGATGACCAACTCTCTTTGACCTCTTCCAACAGGAATCATCGCATCGATGGCTTTGATACCGGTTTGAAGTGGCTCGTTTACCGGTTGACGGAAGATGACGCCTGGTGCTTTGCGTTCTAAAGGCATTTCGTACAATTTTCCTTCAACGGCACCCTTCCCGTCAATGGGATTTCCAAGCGAGTTCACCACGCGACCGATGATGCCTTCTCCTACTTTGAGGGAAGCGATGCGTTGTGTCCGTTTTACGGTTGAACCTTCCTTTACGTGTTTTGAAGGCCCGAGCAATACGACCCCAACATTGTCTTCTTCCAAGTTGAGCACAATTCCTTCCAAACCTTGACCGAAGTCAACCAACTCTCCGTACTGAACGTTAGAAAGTCCATACACGCGGGCAACACCGTCACCGATTTGAAGAACTGTTCCGACTTCATCCAAAGAAGCCGATGATTCGAATCCCGAAATTTGTTTTTTGATGATTGCTGATACTTCAGCTGGTTTTATCTCTGCCATAATTGCTTAATTAATAGGCTAAATCCTGATTATAGATTAATTAACTAATACTTCTTTTAATTGATCGAATTGGTTTTTCAAACTCGCGTTGTATTCGATGTCACCCACCCGCAACACAAAACCTCCGATGATGTTTTCGTCTATGTTTTCCGTAAGCAAACCTTCCTTTCCGCTCAAAGTTTTTACTTTGGTAAGAATTTTAATCCTCAATGCATCTGTAAGTGGCACAGCGGTAGTAACTGAAGCATTTACGAATCCTTTTTCGCTGTTCAAAGCCAATAGATAACTTTCCAATACCTCTTCGAGCAAATCCAGTCTCCGATTGTTTGACATTACGCCAAAAGTGTGGAGAGTCAACCCTTGAACGTTATCAAAAACTTTCGTCAGAATATCTTTTTTGTCATCCGGTTTGACAATCGGACTTTTCAACAAGGATTGCAAATCTTTGTTTTCTCCGATAACCCTGAGAATTTCACGCGCATCCGCTGCAACTTTCTCTTGGGTTTTGGCTTCGTTTGCCAATTCCAAAAGTGCACCTGCATAACGGGCGGCGGCTCTGTTTATACGACTCATACGTTAGTTGATATTGGATTCTTTCAACAAACTGTCAATCAATTGAGCTTGGTTGTCTTTGATTGACAATTCTTTTGCAACCACTTTTTGCGCAATTTGAATAGACAATTCTGAAACTTGTTTTTTGATTTCGGCTACCGCAGCCTGCTTTTCGGCAAGGATGCTTTGTTGTGCTTGAACAACCAACTTATCTGCTTGTACTTTGGCTTCTTCTTTGGCTTCGGCAATGATGGTGTTTTTCAACTCACGCGCTTCTTTCAAGATGGTTTCGCGTTGTGCACGGGCTTCTTTCAAGATGCGCTCATTGTCAGCTTGCAAATTTTGCATTTCTTTTCTGGCTTCTTCAGCAGAGGCTAATGCATTTCTGATGCCTTCTTCTCTTTCGTTGACCGCATCCAAGATGGGTTTCCATGCAAAT
>PHDQ01000018.1 GCA_002841025.1 Bacteroidetes bacterium HGW-Bacteroidetes-13
GAAGCCAAAATCCTTAAACACCTCAAAGGTGATAAAGTGATCGTTTTCAAAAAGAAACGAAGAAAAGGTTACCGAGTTAAAAATGGTCACAGACAGTCTTTTACTGAGTTGATTATTGAGAACATTCTTGCTTCCGGTTCCAAAAAAACAGCAGAAAAAACTGCGGTTAAACCAACCGAAACAAAACCTGAAAAAGCCAAAGCAAAAAAAGCTGAAGCGGATGATTTGAGAAAAGTAGAAGGTATTGGTCCTAAAATAGCTGCTATTTTTCAAGAAAACGGCATAACTACTTTTGAAGCCTTGTCTAAAACTTCTGTTGAGAAATTAGCTGAAATTCTAGCTGCGGCAGGTGGAACGTATGCTTCTAAAAATCCATCTACATGGCCACAACAAGCCACATTGGCAGCTGCCGGAGAATGGGATGCATTGAAAAAACTGCAAGACGAACTTAACGGTGGTCTTCAAAAATAATTTATAAACACTAAAACCTTCATACAATGGCACACAAGAAAGGCGTAGGTAGTTCCAAGAACGGTAGAGAATCTGAGTCAAAACGACTTGGTGTGAAAATATTCGGAGGACAAGCGGTCGCAGCCGGTAACATTATCATCAGACAACGCGGTACGAAACACAACCCCGGAGAAAATGTTTACATGGGAAAAGACCACACCCTACATGCAAAAGTTGACGGTCTTGTTAAGTTTGAAAAGAAAAGAGGAGACAAATCATTTGTGTCTGTCGAGCCTTTCCAAGCTTAATCATCAAAACTGATATTCTACAAAACCCGCCAGGCAAATGTCTGAGCGGGTTTTTTATTTTAGTTGCGCTTTGTTTTAACAACCCCAACCAACAAACTCGCCCATGCAGCAATGAGCAGCGTGCCGCCCAATGGCGTAACCAAGGCAATTCTCTTGAAGTCGAAGGCTGTCAAATCATTGGTTGCCAATAAATAAATGGATCCTGAAAAACAAACTACGCCAATCAAAGTCAGCAGGAAAATCAATTTTTGCGACTTTGCAGACAGAACGGCCGTTTGCCCGATGAAGAGCAAAAACAACGCATGATACATTTGGAATCGCACGCCGGTTTCAAAAGTGGCAATACTCGACTCCGAAATCAAACTTTTCAGCCCGTGTGCCGCAAAAGCTCCCAATACAATTGCAGTGAGTCCCAGCAAAGTGGCAGTAATCAAAATATTTTTTTTCATTTTCAGTTAATTTGTTTTTATAAATATAACATTTTCATACATTCGTGTGATATTCTTCGTAAGAAAGCCGTTTGTTTATCACATGTGGCAAAGCGTATTCGAATATATGGAAAAGGTAAGTGTTTTTAAGGTTTTAAAACTCAAAAAATGAAAAAAATATTGATTGTCGGTGCGGGTAAATCTACCGCTTATTTGATAGACTATTTGTTGCAAAAATCTCAAAGCGAACACCTCTTTATAACCATCGGAGATTTATCACTCGATTTTGCCGATAGACTGATTCAAGGTCATTCAAATGCCAAAGCCGTAGTTTTTGATTGCCTGAATCCGCAAGTCAGACAACAACACATCACGGAAACTGATTTGGTCATCTCGATGTTGCCAGCCAGGTTTCACGTTGAAATCGCCAAAGACTGTTTGAGGTTAAAAAAACACTTGGTAACGGCTTCCTATGTCAGCGATGAAATGAAGTCTTTGGACGAGGAAGTTAAAAAAGCAGGCTTGGTTTTTATGAATGAAATTGGTGTGGATCCGGGAATTGACCACATGAGTGCCATGAAAGTCATCAACCAAATCAGAAAATCGGGCGGTAAAATGATACTTTTCGAATCGTTTACCGGCGGATTGGTTGCGCCCGAAAGCGACAACAATCTCTGGAACTATAAATTCACATGGAATCCGCGCAATGTGGTATTGGCCGGACAAGGCGGAGCCGCAAAATTTATTCAAGAGGGAACTTACAAATACATTCCGTATCATCAACTTTTTCGGCGAACCGAGTTTTTGGAGATTCAAGGTTTCGGAAAATTTGAAGCCTATGCCAACCGCGATTCGCTCAAATACAGGAGTATATATGGGTTGGATGATGTGCTGACACTCTACAGAGGAACCATCCGGCGGGTCGGGTTTTCTCGGGCTTGGCAGCTATTTGTGATGCTCGGTATGACCGATGATTCCTACCCGATGGAAAACACAGAAAACATGAGTTACCGTGAATTTACCAATTCATTTTTACCCTACAATCCAAACGATTCCGTTGAACTGAAAATAAGATATTTACTCAGAATAGAACAAGACGATGTGGTCTGGGACAAACTGTTGGAATTGGAATTATTCAACAACGAAAAAAAAATTGGCATCAAAAATGCCACACCCGCGCAAGCCTTAGAAAAAATACTTTCTCAAAGTTGGGCTTTGATGCCCGATGACAAAGATATGCTGGTGATGTATCATAAATTTGGCTATGTTCTGAATGGACACCAAAAACAGATAGATGCATCGATGGTCGTAATTGGTGAAAACCAAACCCATACCGCGATGGCAAAAACGGTCGGTCTTCCGGTTGCCATTGCAGCACTGCAAATTTTAAAAGGAAATATCAAAAAACCGGGCGTTCAATTACCAATAGATTCTGAAGTTTATGAGCCAATTCTCAATGAATTGGAACAACATGGCATTCGGTTTATAGAAAAGCAAATGCCTTATTTTGGTTATAATCCCGATAAGATTTTACCCGTTTGATAACAGATTTTAAAAATATAGCTTAATTTTGATTTCAATTTAAAATATTTATTGGTTTGAAATTTGAAAATCAGCAATTGGTCATTGACGGAATCGACAAAGAAATCCTGAGAAGTCTGACGGAAGATGCGCGAAAACCTATTTTGGAAATAGCACGAAAAATGAATGTGTCGGGAGCGGCCATTCATCAGCGTTTGCGAAAACTTGAAGCCAGTGGTCTTATCAAGGGATCTCGTTTGATACTAAACACCAAGGTTTTGGGATATAGCACGCTCGCTTATGTTGGTATTTTCTTAGATAAAGCCAGCAGCAATCCGGATGCGGTGCGTCAACTTAAGAAAATTCCCGAAGTATTGGAATGTCATTATACCACGGGCAATTGGTCAATATTGATTAAGATTATATGTCGAGACAACGAACATCTGATGCAACTGCTCAATCATCAAATCCAATCGATTGACGGAGTGTCTCGAACAGAAACATTTATTTCACTCGAACAACAAATCGATCGGCAAGTAGCTATCTGAATTTTAAATCACTACACCTTTTTTAGAATAATCTTACAACGTCAAGATGCTCATTATTAACAGCTTTATCTAAGGCAGTTTCTTTGTTGAGATCTCTTAGCTTTTCATCGGCACCATATTCCAGAAGTAATTTGACAACGTCTGCATGACCCTCTTCAGCAGCAAGCATCAGTGCGGTAGTGAGCGGGCCGTCGGGCAAATTGGGATCTGCACCTGCATCGAGAAGTATTTTTGTGATTGCATACTGCCCGAACATGGCTGAAATTGTGATGGCAGGTCGCGTATCAAAGTAACTATTTGGGTCTGCATGGTTGTCTAAAAGTAGTTTAACACTTTCGTTGCTGTCACTGAAAATAGCCTGAATCAGAAGGGGAACCCCTGTCGATTCAAAAGTATAATTACTGTCTGTTCCATTGTTTAAGAAATCTGTAACAATCGTGGTTATGTCGTTTTCAACAGCATAGAGTAGTGCATCTTCTGAAAATTTATTTTCACGAATTTTCCAATCTTGATATTGGTGTGACTTGATAATTTTCAGCAATTCCGTAAAGCCATTTTCTTTGGCAATCTGCAATGCAGTTTGATGCTTTTTATTTTCGATATTTGGGTCTGCCCCCTTTTTTAGAAGAAAGTCAACGACTGTTAGATTGTTTGCCTCAACTGCCATGAAAAGTGCTGTATTGCCCAACGAATCTTTTTGATTGATTAGATTTTTATCAATCTCTTTGTCGGTAAGATTTTCAATATTTCCTTCTCGAACCAATTGTATTAAAGTTTCAGAATTGATTTGATCTTGACAAGAAAAAAAGATTGTAATCACAAAAATCAGCAGAAAAGCTCTTTTCAAAGCAAGTAGTGATGAAGATAAATTAAACATTTCTTGTGCTTTTTTACGAAAAAAGGCCTTGGGTTTTAAAGCCAAGACCTTTTTTGCTTATATTATTGAATCTTTATGGGTTGTTTTTTATGAAATCAGATGTCATAAAAGTGTTGTCGTTTGCAGCTCCGTAGATGTGACATTTGTTGCAAAATTTAGCCCATTTTGAGGTGCCGGTACTTACTTTTCCTTTTGCGCCCATCACATAACCCCAATCGCTTGTTTCAGGAGATTCTCCCTCTTTAAGTTTTACCATGATGGTCAATTGTGGCCCGCCTTTAGATTCCCATTTTGCTTTGCTACCATAGCTTTCTTTAACAATTACAGTGCCTGCTGGATATTTTGGGTTTCCGGATTGTTTATGAACAGCTTCACCAACTTTGTTGATGTAAATTTCACGGTAAGCTTTAGTTCCTTTGTGTTTTCCACTTAAGAAACCTGTTGGGTCGCCGGTGTTTGGTTTGTCTTTGGTGACATGATACCAGTCTCTGTAACCATCCCAAAGTGGATCTAAATCAGCATCAACTACATCTACATACGCGCTGTCATTTGAGTTTTTGATAGATTTAAACGAGAAGAATGCAATAGACCCAAAGGTCAAAATTCCGAGGATAAAAATTGTTTTTTTCATGTTGATTGGTTTTTATTAAAATTATTTCTTTAGGCTTCGAATGTAGTTGACCAAATCCCATATTTGGGCTTCCGGAATGATAGGACCCCATTTAATCATTGGGCCGCGACCATTGGTGATTTTCCAAAAAATTTCACCGTCTGTTTGAGACTGCACTTTTGCAGAAGTTAAATCTGCCGGTTTCGGGTTGATTGATTTACCACCCGGACCGTCACCCACGCCGGTTTCTCCGTGACAAACGATACAATTGGTTTGAAAAACTTTTTTCCCTTTTTTACCGGAAACAATTTGTTTAGTTCCTTCGACAGGGTTTTTAATGCTTTTAGCAGAAGCAGGAGCAACCCAAGGATCTGTTTGTATATCTTTAATGGTAAAAGCAAAAAGAATCAAAACGATGGGTAACAAGAGTAACAGATTTTTTTTCATGATGATTTAGAATTGTTTGATTTTATTTTAAACGAAATAAATGCTAAAAAATTTGCATCTGCATTTTGTACGGAGAATCTAAAATATCTTACATGCAAATTGTTAAAATAATGTTAATTGAATCAGTGTTGTTTATGTCGAATGAAGTATTTTACGCAATCGTTTCGATTGTCTAAATTAGCCTAATATTTTTATTAAAGATGTCTTTGTTTAAAAATTTAAGATTTGCGGTTATTTTATTTTTCCATTTGTGGACATTCTTCCCCATCCATGGTCAGCAAGCAATACCTTATATTGAAAATTACTCCAAAGAAGTGTACCTGGGAGGAAATCAAAACTGGGGCATAGCTTTAGATTCCAATCATTTTTTATATGTAGCCAACAACAATGGTCTGACCGTTTACGATGGAATGCAATGGAAAATATATTACATGCCCAATCGAACCATCGTCAGGTCTGTTGCTGTTAAAAATGATAAAATATACGTGGGTTCGTACGAAGAATTCGGTTATTTCAAGTACGATTCAAAAGGAATATTGCAATACACATCACTGAGTAAAGACATACCGATTTCTGAATTGATGAACCAAGAGTTTTGGGAAATCCGATTTTTGGACGGTAATGTTTTCTTCAAATCTTTTTCCAAAATTTACAAAATCGACAGGCAACTGAAAGTATCCGTTTTGGATGCAAATGTCACGATGACTGGCTCAAATATAATAAACAACACCTTGTATGTAGGGGCTTTAAATATCGGGATTTATTATACAAAAACCGAAGACGACCGATTCTATCTTTTAAAGAATTCAACATACTTTAACGATAAAAATGTGATTTTAATACAGGAGGTTAACAACCAACTTTTTGTAGGTACGGCCTCAAACGGATGTTATTGGTTGACGGATAGGGATGTAAAAGAATGGCAGAATCCCGTTAACGAACTGCTGAAAAAATACCAACTCAACAACATGAGCGTGCTTCCAAATGGCGATTTGGTTTTCGGCACCATCCTCAACGGGGTGTATGTCGTTGATGCAAAAGGTAATTTGAAATACAACTTAAACAAGAAAACCGGACTTCAAAACAACACAGTCTTGAGCCAGACCTTTGACGATTCGGGTAGGCTTTGGCTGGGTTTAGACAATGGAATTGACTTTGCAGGCTTAGATTCACCGGTCACTATTTATACCGAAAAATCGGGTATATTGGGAACCGTCTATGCGATAGCTCGGAAAAACGAAAAGTTATATTTGGGATCAAACAAAGGTGTTTTTTATTTTGAAAATGATTCGCTGAATCTGTTTCCAAATTCTCAAGGTCATGTCTGGGATATCAATCATATTCAAAATAAACTGCTTGTCTCTCACAATCGCGGGGTTCTTGAAATTCAAAACAAAAAAGTTATTGAGATACCCAATACGGTTGGCGGTTGGGAAATAAAAAAAGTTCCAGGTCGTCAAGCTTACATTCAAGGAATGTATAACGGTCTGACACATTTTGAACCCAAATCCGGAGGCGGCTTTGTTGCTAAAAAAATAAAAGGTTTTGAAAATCCAACGAAATACATGGTGTTTGAATCTCCCACTAAAATTTGGGCAATTCATCCCTACAAAGGCGTGTTTTTATTAGAATTGAACACTTCTCTTGATACGGTATTAAAGATAAAGAATTATGCCCAAAAAGGTTTGTACTCCGAATACAAGGCAGCCGTGTTTAACCTGAACAATCGAATAATTTTCCCTTCGGCAAAAGGTTGGCTGTTGTACGATAACCTCAATGACACCATTATTCCTTATGACAACCTGAACAAAAGGCTTAAAAATTTTAAAAATTCGACCATCGTTTACCAAGACAATGAACAAATTTGGCTTGATTCTGATACCCATATTGTCTATTTGGATTTAAAAAATCCGGTTTCGTCGGTTCTTCAAATACCGGATAAATATTTCAATTCCAGACTCGTCAAAGACAATGTAAAAATTGTTCATGCAGAAGATTCAAAATGGATGATTACCCTAGATGACGGTTTTGGAATAATCGATTTAAATCAAATATTAAAAAACAATACCGAATTTCACAGACCTTTGATAACCGGTATTAAAGTCAACGAAAAAAATATTGACATAAATACCTCATTTACAGAAATTACTTATGAAAACAACAATATTTTAATTGAATTTACAGCTTCCGGCAAAAACACCGACAGCCCCTTTCTGTATCGTTTAAAAAACTATGATGTCAAATGGACAAAAGTCAAAACATCCCCCGTAAGTTATAAAAAACTTCCGCCCGGAAATTACGTATTTGAATTGAAAGTCGATCAAGGAGAAACAGATAGAAGTACATCAAGTATTGTATCCTTCCCATTTGAAGTGTTACAGCCTTGGTATTGGAACAATTGGGCCAAGTTAAGCTATCTTTTATGCTTGTTACTCATCCTTTTTATTGTGTATCAATACCATCTTTTCAGCATCCGAAAACAACAAGCCAGACTCAGAAAGAAACACATCAACGAGCAACGAAAAATTATTAGAAACAAAAAAGCAGAACTCGACAAGAAACTCATGGAAATCAAAACGAGTCATATCGAAAACGAACTCTCATTAAAAAACAAAGAGCTGGCAAATTCAGCCATGTCGATCATCAAAAACAAAGAATTACTCAAAAAAATAAAACAGGAAATCCAACTGCGGAAAGATCAATTTGCAGATTCTTATAACTACAATAAACTCATCAAACTCATCGATAAAAGCATTGACAGCGAAGAAGAAAATAATGTTTTCGAAACCAATTTCAATGCCGTCCACGAGACTTTTCACAAAAAACTCATCCAATCACACCCCGATCTTACGCCTAAAGATTTGAGACTTTGTGCATTCATGCGAATGAACCTTTCCAACAAAGAAATCGCGCCGTTGATGAACATAACCTACCGAGGTGTAGAAATACACAGATACCGTCTCAGAAAAAAATTAAAGTTAAATCGCAACGAAGATTTGACAAAATATCTCCTACAATACTAATTAAACAATACATCATTCATACATCATTGCTGTTAAACTTTTTCAGATAGATTACTACGAAAACGTTTTAAATAGCCTATATAATAAGGGTTTCTTAATATTTTAACACATCATGATGTACATTTGATGTTTCTTCCCATGCGTTATATTACCCCATAAGTGTTTAGATTTGACACCTGTTAATTTTTTCAAAACAAAATCAAAAATGAAAAATCTTATTACTTTATTGGCAATTCTTTGCTTCTCCTTTTCCTTTGCACAAACCAAAGATGTTAGAGGAAATGTAACGGACGACGCGGGAAGCCCCTTACCAGGCGTTTCTGTGGTCATCAAAAACAGTGCTTCTGGCACGACAACCGATTTCGACGGCAATTATCTTATTCGGACAGATGTTGGTCAGACTTTGGTGTTTAGTTATCTTGGCTTTGCCACACAAGAAATTGTGGTGGGATTGTCCAATCAAATCAACGTACAATTATTGCCGGATGTCACGCAAATTGACGAAGTGGTTGTGATTGGATATGGTACGACCAAACGAAAAGACCTCGTCGGTTCTATCGGTAGTATGAAAGCTGAGGATATTACGATTTCTCCGGTTTTAACACTATCAGAAGCCATTCAAGGAAAATTGGCGGGTGTACAAATTATCAGCAATGGATCTCCCGGAGCACAAGCCGAAATCAGGGTTCGTGGTACCGGCAGTGTCTTGGGTGGTGTCAATCCACTCTATGTGGTTGACGGAGTTGTTACAGACAATATTACCAACATCAACAACAGCGACATTCAGTCCGTTGACGTGTTGAAAGATGCATCCTCTACTGCCATTTACGGATCACGCGGTGCCAATGGAGTTATCCTTATTACCACCAAATCCGGTACCATCGGTAAACCCAAAGTGAGTTTTAATTCCTATTTTGGTTTCAATACCTTGGCAGACTTTACCCAGTCTGTTGATGTTGCCGATGGCAGACTATTCGCCCAATTTACCAATGAAGCACTCGAGAGAAACGGAAACGCACCTCGATTTACGGATTTGGATAATTTGCCAAATACAGACTGGCTTGATTTGATAACCCGTGAAGGTGTTTTTCAAAATCATACCGGTTCAGTCTCAGGCGGAACCGAGAATTCAAAGTATTTTATCAGTTTAGGCTATTATGAAGAGGAAGGTATTTTGCTCAAAAACAAATTTGAGCGAATGACTCTGAGGATAAACAACGAATACAAAATCGGAAAATATTTCAAATTTGGAAATACCTTGGGCTTGTCAAAATCGAAAACACACAATCCGCTCACAGCAGCTTTTGACGCCGCCTTTAAACAGTCACCTGCCATACCCGTGAAAGATGAAAACGGCAATTTTTTCCGCTCAACCGTCAACAACGTAGGAAACCCGGTTTTTATGTTGGATAATTTTAACAGCAAAAACAGAGACCGTCGTATAGAAGGCAATGTGTGGGGTGAGGTTGAACTTTTCAAACACTTTAAATTTAAAACGACGGCTTCCGCAGAAACCTTTAATGGCGAAGGCGTCTTTTTTGCGCCGGAATCCAAAATATTCAACGATGCCGGTGGTGTGGAAGAAAACACCACGAGCAGTTTGACAGTATCCGAAACAGATAATTGGCGGGTTATTTGGGACAACGTGGTAACTTTTCATAAAATGTTGTATGAAAAACACGACGTTACCTTAACTGCGGGTGTTACCAATGAAGAATTCAGAAGCAGAGTTCTTTCTGGGACGGCTTTAAATGTTCCACCACAAGAAAATTTCCGTTTTTTAAGTTTGGGTGATGTAGCGGGAAGAACAGTTTCTGATACAGGAGATCGGTTCAAGCGTGTCGCCTATTTTGGACGTGCCCAATACAATTATGACAATCGTTACCTGATGACAGCCACCATACGTAGAGAAGGTTCTTCCAAGTTTTCCGCAAACAACAGATGGGATAATTTTCCATCCATTGGGTTCGGTTGGAATGCAACCAACGAAAGTTTTATGAAAGATCAAAAGATTTTTGATTACCTGAAATTCAGATGGAGTTGGGGTGAAACCGGAAACGACAACATCGGTACCAGCGAATTTATTGCCACCATCACCACCGGACTCAACGCGGTCGTCAACAACACCATCGTAACGGGTTCTACGCTTGAGGAAATCAAAGATAAAAATCTTAAATGGGAAACTACCCAAGAAAATGATTTGGGCTTAGATTTTTCAACGCTCAAAGGTGCTTTGACAGGTTCGTTAGATTACTACTACAAAAAAACATCCAACGCGCTATTCCCTACAGCGATTCCACAAGCTTTGGGTGACAATGAATTTATCACCAACAGTACGACAATTACCAACGAAGGTTTTGAGGTTTCTTTAAATTATTCGAACACCATTGGCAAAGATTTCAAATATACCGTCAGTGGCAACCTTACTTTTAACGAAAACAGGGTCGTGGCTATAAAAACACTCATTCCCGATGCCGAAGCGTCTATTATCAGTGGTGGTTTAGGAAACGGGCAGGTAACGACCAAAACAGAAGTGGGCAAAGAAATTGGCAGTTTCTATCTTTTTGATGCAGTGGGTTTGTTCGGCTCTCAAGCAGAAATCGATGCCTCGGCACAACCCAATGCAAAAGTGGGCGATTTGAAATTTGACGATGTAAACGGAGACGGCGTTATCAATGATTTAGACAGAAAACACTTCGGTTCTTATCAACCGAGAGACTTTTTTGGTATCAATCTCAGCATGGAATACAAAAAATTTGATTTGCTCATCAATACCTTCGGAAACTGGGGCAACAAAGTTTTCAACGGAAAACGCGCACAACGCTTTGGGGGAGAAAATATTGAAATTGATGTGGCAAATGGAAGATATTCGCCTGCCAATCCGGATCCGAATGCCAAAAATCCGAGAGCTTCCAATGAGATTCCGCGACCTTCAGATTTTTTCTTGGAATCCGGCGATTTTTTCAGAATCAACAACATCACTTTGGGTTATACACTACCGGATAGTTGGGTCTCAAAAATCAGCGGAACCAAAGCAAGAATATACATCAGTGCACAAAATGCATTTACCATCCAGGCTTTTAGCGGATTCAATCCCGAGCTTCCCGGAGACCCGAGATCGTCCGGAATTGAGCTCAATGCATTTCCGACAACGGCAAAATTTACCGCAGGATTTAATTTAGATTTTTAAAAAACTTCAACCATGAAAACAACAATTAAAACATTCAAAACTATCATACTGACAGGATTTCTTTCTTCCCTGACACTAACTTCGTGCAGTGATGATTTGAATATCAAACCGGAAGGAAAAATTACCCCCGAAGGATTTTTCTCAACAGATCGAGCAGTTGAGTTGGTGAATGCGACCTATAACAACTTGCTGCAATGGCAGCAGTTTTCTTTCTCTTGGATTGGCGTTTCAAGCATCATTTCCGACGATGCCGACAAGGGCAGTGACCCGGGTGATACCGGAGCCGATAAAGACAAATTGGACGCGCTTACATTCACTTCTACTGATCCTTCTTTTAATGAAGTCTGGGGAGCCAACTATCGCGGTATCACACGAGCAAATACGGCAATCGGTATCATTTCAAGCCCAGATGTAACACTCGATCAAGATTTTAAAAACAGACTGCTTGGCGAAGCACATTTTTTAAGAGCCTATTTTTATTTTAATTTGGTCAGAATGTTCGGAGACATTCCAAAACTTGACCGCATATTAGATCCAAATGTCCCCGAAGATTTAGCAGCCGTTTCAATACGCGTTCCACAAGCCGAAATTTATGATTTGATTATTGCCGACCTCACTTTTGCCTCTGAGAATTTGAAAAATAAATCGCAGATGGATGTTGGTAGAGCTACTTCAGGTGCCGCACTTACGCTTTTGGCAAAGGTAAATATGTACCTAAAAAATTGGAACGAAGTAAAACGATTAACCGACGAGGTAATGGCATCCGGACAATATGACCTGCAAGCAGATTATGCAACCCTTTGGAGGGAAAGCAGCGAAAACGGAATCGAATCCATTTTTGAAGTTCAAGGTCTCGGCGGACCCCTAAACCTTGGTGTTCAGGGCTATGTGGTTACGCAAAGTGTCCGTGGGCAATGGGGTTGGGGTTTTAACACGCCTTCGCAAGACTTAGCGAATGCCTATGATGCCGCGGGAGACAATATCCGTAAAAATGCGACCATTATTTTTGGCGGTGAAACCATGTGGGATGGCGAACAAGTTATCCAAAGTCCACCAAATCCAATGTACAACGAAAAAGCTTACATCAGCCGTGTCGCAGAAACATTTAATGGAAATGATTGGGAATCCAACAAAAACATTCGCGTGCTCCGTTTTGCTGAAGTGTTGTTGATGAATGCCGAAGCTTTAAACGAGCTCGGACAGTCTTCTACTGCCTTGATTCCACTTAACAAAGTGCGAACAAGAGTTAGCCTTCCGGATGTTTTAACAACCGATCAAACCCAACTCAGACTGGCTATCTGGAACGAAAGAAGGTTGGAACTTGCCTTCGAACACGACCGTTGGTTCGATTTAGTCAGGCAAGGACGTGCCGGACAAGTAATGCGTGCAGCCGGAAAACCGTTTGTCGATGGAAAACATGAGCTTTTCCCCATACCGGAAGCTCAGATTGACGTATCGGGAGGTGCGCTTACCCAAAACCCCGGTTATTGATGGAATTTAATTTGTTGTTCTTATAAATTTAATTCATTTGATTTTTGTTACTGTAAACTACGCCCGAAAAGGGCGTAGTTTTTAATTCCTATTTTTCAAAAAATATTGATAATCCAATCATGAATATAAAATATTGCATACTGTTTTTCGCCATTGTTCTGATTTTTTCTTGCAAGCAAGAGAAAAAGGGATATTCCGAAGACATAGATGCCAAAGTGAATACGAAAATAAAAAATCTCTCAGAAGAAGAATTGCTCGATAAGGTTCAGAAACAAACTTTTGATTATTTCTGGGACGGAGCTGAGCCTAATTCAGGGATGGCACGCGAACGCATCCACTTGGATAACATCTATCCGCAAAACGATCAAGATGTGGTTACTACCGGTGGTTCAGGATTCGGTTTGATGGCTATTTTAGTGGGTGTTGAGCGCAACTTTATCACCAGAGAGGAAGCGTTTAACCGGTTTGAAAAAATCGTGTCCTTTCTCGAAAAAGCAGATCGTTTTCACGGTGCCTGGCCACATTGGATGGAAGGGAAAACCGGTAAGGTAAAACCTTTCAGCCCAAAAGACAATGGCGGTGATTTGGTAGAAACTGCCTTTTTGATTCAGGGATTGCTCACGGTTTCCGAATATTTTAAAGAGGGGAATACACTTGAAAAATCGTTGTCTGACCGAATAGAAAAACTCTATCGGGAAGTGGAATGGGACTGGTACACCAACGGGAAAAATGTGCTGTACTGGCACTGGTCAACCAATTACAAATGGGAAATGAATTTTCCGGTAGGCGGCTACAACGAGTGTTTAATCATGTATGTATTGGCAGCGAGTTCGCCCACACATTCCATCTCCAAAGCCGTTTATGATGAAGGTTGGGCAGGCAATGGTGCCATCAAAAACGATACAACTTATTATGGATTGCGAACTGTTCTCAATCATTTTGAACACGATGATGCGCCGGTCGGTCCGCTTTTTTGGGCGCATTATTCTTATTTGGGATTAAATCCAAAAGGTCTGAAAGACCCATATGCCGATTATTGGCAACTCAATCAAAATCACGCCCTGATTCACTATAAATACGCAGTTGACAATCCGAAGCATTTCAAAGCATACGGTGACAGCCTTTGGGGAATGACTTCCAGTTATTCCATCAATGGCTATGCAGGTCACCGACCTGGCGATGACTTGGGCGTGATTTCACCCACCGCTGCGCTTTCTTCATTTCCTTATACGCCGGAAAAAAGTATGGCCGTGCTTCGCAATTTGTATCAAAATCACGACACTTTAATTGGCAAATACGGCCCTTATGACGCATTCAGCATCGAATACAACTGGTACCTTCCCCGATATTTAGCCATCGACCAAGGTCCGATTCCTGTGATGATTGAAAATTACCGAACCGGTATGCTTTGGAAACTTTTCATGAAACGTGGCGATGTGCAAGCTGGGCTTAAAAAACTTGGATTTACTTTCCCGCAAACCCAATAAATGAATGAAACACCCGTCATAAATCAATTTTTGAAACACAGTAGTTGATTGTGGATGTTATATAAGACCGATAAATTCAATTTATATAGGAAAATGAAATTTAATGCAATTTTGATACTGTTTTTTTTAATAGCTTGCTCTTCAGGCGGTGACAGTCCTGATGAAATGGTTATCAACCCACCGACTGAAACCCCAAAGCTAACCGATGAAGAACTCCTCACCACCATCCAAAAACAAACTTTTGGGTATTTTTGGGAAGGAGCTGAAGTCAATTCTGGTGCAGCAAGAGAACGATTTTATTTAGACGACCCGAATTTGGACAGTCATTTGGTGGCTACCGGCGCCACCGGATTTGGATTCATGGTTATCATCACGGGAATCGAACGCGGTTTTATCAGCAGAAATGAAGGTGTAATTCGCATCGAAAAGATACTGTCTTTTTTGGAAAATGCCGATCGCTTTCACGGGGTTTGGCCGCATTGGCTCGATGGCACAACCGGAAAAACCATACCTTTCTCAGCCTTTGACGATGGAGGTGATTTGGTAGAGACCGCCTTTCTGGCACAAGGTCTTTTGAGTGTTAGACAATATTTAATCAATGGAAACAATGCCGAAAAACTGCTTGCCGATAAAGCAGATACACTTTGGAAGCAAATTGAATGGAGTTGGTATTTGAATGGCGGAAATACCTTGATTTGGCATTGGTCTCCCAACTTTGATTGGCGTATCAATCTGCCCATCAAAGGATACAACGAAGCACTTATCGTTTATGTATTGGCCGCATCTTCATCTACTTTTCCAATCCCGCCGGAAGCCTATCACATGGGTTGGGCTGACAACGGAAACATCAAAACCGAATCCATTTCCTTCGGACAACGAATTACTTTAAAGCACAATGGAAACTTAGGATCCGTCGGGCCACTTTTCTGGGCGCATTATTCCTATTTGGGATTAAACCCGCGCAATTTGGTGGACAACTACGCGAATTATTGGGAGCAAAACGTGGCACACGCAAGGGTGCATTTCAATTATGCCGTGGCCAACCCAAAAGGATTCTTCGGATACGGCGCAGATACTTGGGGACTGACCGCAAGTTTATCCATGACCGGTTATGAAGCACACAACATCAACAACGATTTGGGCGTGATTGCACCAACCGCCGCTTTGTCCTCATATCCGTATCTTCCCTTAGAATCGCTGCGGATGATGCGACATCTGTACGAAGATTTAAAACCCTCCGTTTGGGGAAAATTTGGTTTTTACGATGCCTTCAGTCAGCAAAACAATTGGTTTCCCCAACGATACATCGGCATCGACCAAGGACCAATTGTCATCATGATTGAAAACGGACGAACCGGTTTGCTTTGGAATTTATTCATGGGCAGCCCCGAAATTCAAATAGGATTACAAAAACTCAATTTTAGTTTTCAATAAAAAAAGCTTGTTAAAAAATCGACTCTAATGAAAAAATATCTTTTATTTATAGGCATCCTCACGTTGGTATCTTGTTCAAAATCAACAGAAAAAGATTTGAACAAAATGGATGTTTTTGTATCGGAATTGATGCAAAAAATGACCCTTGAAGAGAAAATCGGCCAACTCAATTTGATAACCCCCGGTTCAGATATTCCGACGGGCTCGGTGGTGAGTACCGATGTGGAATCCAAAATCAAAAACGGACAGGTCGGCGGGATGTTTGGGGTTATTGGTCCGGAAAAAATTCGTGAGGCACAGGCATTGGCAGTAAACGAAAGCCGATTAAAAATTCCCTTACTTTTTGGGTCGGATGTCATTCACGGACATAAAACCACGTTTCCGATACCATTGGGTTTGGCCTCGAGTTGGGACACTGAATTGATTAAGAAATCCGCACAAATTGCCGCTGACGAAGCCACTTCCGATGGGTTGAACTGGGTGTTTTCGCCCATGGTCGATATCTCCCGCGACCCGCGTTGGGGACGTGTTGCCGAAGGTTCGGGCGAGGACGCTTATTTGGGTTCGCAGATTGCCAAAGCCATGGTAACCGGTTACCAGGGTGATGACCTGTCAAAAAATAACACCGTTATGGCCTCTGTGAAGCACTTTGCACTTTACGGCGGATCAGAAGCCGGAAGGGACTACAACACGGTCGATATGAGTAAATTGCGCATGTACAACGAATATTTGCCGCCTTACAAAGCTGCCGTCGATGCAGGTGTAGGCAGCGTGATGAGCTCGTTTAATGAAATCGATGGTGTGCCGGCCACCGGCAACAAATGGTTGCTGACCGATTTGCTTAGAGGCGAATGGGGATTCGACGGCTTGGTGGTTTCCGATTATACTTCCGTCAACGAGATGATTGCGCACGGCATGGGCGACTTGCAAACCGTTTCCGCACTTTCGCTCAAAGCTGGCTTGGACATGGACATGGTCGGTGAAGGGTTTTTGACCACTTTAAAAAAATCGCTCGATGAAGGTAAAATAACCGAAGCAGACATCAATCTCGCTTGCCGGAGAATTTTGGAAGCCAAATACAAACTCGGTTTGTTTGACGACCCTTTCCGTTACATCGATGAAAAACGTGCCGAACAAAACATTTTGACAGTCGAAAATAGAGATTTTGCCCGAAAAGCTGCAACGCATTCTTTTGTTTTGTTAAAAAACAACAAGCAGACTTTGCCACTTATTTCTTCGAAAAAAATTGCGCTCGTCGGCCCTTTGGCCAATAACAAAAATAACATGTTGGGCACTTGGGCTGTTTCGGGAAATCCGCAACTATCCATCCCCGTTTTGGAAGGTATCAAAAATGTGATGGGAGCAGATGTAAAGGTGCGTTATGCCAAAGGTGCCAACATCACAGACGATGCAGCGCTTGCCAAAAGAGCGAACGTATTTGGCGAACGGGTTGACATCGATGCGCGTTCACCCGAAGTTTTGATTGCTGAAGCAGTTTTGTTGGCTAAAAATTCGGATGTGGTGGTGGCTGTGGTGGGTGAAGCCTCAGAAATGTCCGGCGAAGCAGCCAGCCGAAGCGATATCGGCTTGCCTCAGAGTCAAAAAAATCTTTTGGCAGCCCTTAAAAAAACAGGCAAACCCATTGTTTTGGTCATCATGAGTGGCAGACCGTTGACCCTCGAATGGGAAAACGAAAACGCCGATGCCATTTTGCAAGTTTGGTTTGCGGGCATCGAAGCTGGTAACGCCATCGCCGATGTTTTGTACGGAAAATACAACCCGTCCGGCAAATTGCCAATGACTTTCCCGAGAAACGTGGGCCAGATTCCGATTTATTACAACCACAAAAACACCGGCCGACCGTTTGATGCAAATAACAAATTTACCACCAAATACTTAGATGTTTCCAACGAACCGCTGTATCCCTTTGGCTACGGCTTGAGCTACACAACTTTCGATTATAAAATATCTCAAAGTGCGGAAGTAATGGATGCTAAAAACAGCATCACTTTTACCGCTGAAATTTCCAATACCGGAAATTTTGACGGCGAGGAAGTTGCTCAGTTGTACATTCATCAAAAAGTGGGAGCCATCACGCGCCCGGTCAAGGAATTGAAAGGGTTTAAAAAAGTGTTGATGAAAAAGGGCAAAACAGCCACAGTCGATTTTACACTTACGGTTGACGATTTGAAATATTATCATCCCGACTTAAGTTTTACCTACGACCCTGGCGAATTTGAATTTTTTATAGGAACCTCTTCCAATCAAGATTTTACGGGACGTTTTATTGTTAAATGAACCCAACCCAACGCCTCCGTCAACTTCCGGGATACTTTTTGGCTTTTTTATCCTATATCATTTAGCAATATTATATTCGACGGAAATCAATTGTATTAAATTGGTTCTCCCAACATCAAAAGATTGTTCTTCATCGAAACTGACTGTACATCTTTCGTTTGCACCAATTTGATAGCAAGGAGAGAGGTTTGTTGAAATAGCTGTAATGCTAAGCCCGTCAGAAACAGTTTTTATTCTGTAAAAACCTTTAATAGCCACATTATTTGGGTTTTTGAACTCAATTTCATATCGTAATCTACTTGAATTATTACCCGTGTCAGGTGTAAACTCAAAAAATAAAACTTCAGATACCACATCGGTCAAAACTTGTTCTTCGGGAATCGAAGAATCGTCGCTATTTGAACAGCCCGTTATAACCCAAAAGAGCGAAATCAGTAGAAGTGTATGTTTGTTCATTTTGATTTATTTTATGAATAGTAGTTGGATGCAGACACTTACAAAAATAATTTATTTTTTTTAAGGGATTTATTTTTTTGTTAAATACTTATATCTTTTTTTAAGACTTAAATCAACTTGTGCAATGAATTTTGGAGAAAGGAAATTTAAAAAAGAAATGCTTGATGGTTTGAATATTAGAAATTATCCATTGCGTTTTTACGAGTTATTTTACGGATTATACGGTAATTGTTTTTATAATATAGAAGAGATAGGAATGAACAAAGAAGATACTCGGATATGCCCACACAACGGAAGACATTGTGGTCGTTTTTTCCGAAGGATGGCTGTTTCATCCATCCATTTCAAATGTTTAAATACCGGTTTAAATAGTCCGAACGATCTTTTAAATTGCTCATCAATTTGTCTTCTTCATGCTCCGAAACGATTTGGTAGCCGTATCTTCTAAAAGATTGAATAATCGGGTTGATGGCAATGGGTCCAATTTTAAGCGTGATTTGCACGGTGTCTGGATTGCTTTCAGAAATGAAAGCACCGAGCAGTTTTCCGTCATTCGACTCCACAATTTGGCAGATTTTACTCATCGAATAGTCTGTGGTGTTGTGTTCGATAATCAGAATATTTCCTGGTTCGGTCAGAAAAGGAGTTTCGTATATGAAATTGAGCAAATCTTCCAACAAATAACAACCCTTGTATTGGTTTTCATCATCGACGATGGGCATTAAATCGGTTTGATTTTGAGCAAATAAACCCAATACTTCCAACCAGTTATATGAATTTTTGACATAAAATAAATCAAGGAGATATTGATAATCTTCTATGTTTTTGGCCAAATCCAAGTCGTGTATATCTTCTTTAGACAGCATGCCCAGCAGATGTGTATCTATCACAGCCAAGTGATTAGCTTCATTTTTTTTAAACGAATCTTTGGCCTGCTTTAAAGTGTTTTTTAAAGTAAGCGGCTTGATGTCGGTGTTGATAAAGTCAGTAATTTTCATGTTTTGTGAAACGGATATCGGATGCATGCAAAATAATCATTTTTTAGGACATCTAACGAACTACACTTCGTATTTTTGCACTCTAAAACGGAATCATGACAAAACTAAGTGTAAACATCAATAAAATAGCTACTTTGCGAAATTCCCGCGGCGGCAATACACCCGATTTATTGAAGGTAGCCTGTGATGTGCAAACTTTTGGCGGACAAGGCATCACGATTCATCCCCGACCCGACCAGCGACACATCCGTTATCAAGATGCGTATGACTTGGTTCGGGTGGTTACGACCGAATACAACATAGAGGGAAACCCGATTCCTGAATTTATCGATTTGGTGTTGAAAATAAAACCTACGCAAGTGACTTTGGTTCCGGATGCGGTCGATGCCATCACGTCAAACGCCGGTTGGGACACAGTCAAGCACAAAGATTTTTTAAAAGAAATGATCGCTGAATTTCACAGAAATGACATTCGCACCTCTGTTTTCGTGGATCCTGTTTTAAAAATGATTGAAGGCGCAAAAAATACCGGTACAGATCGAATCGAATTGTACACCGAATCTTTTGCAAAGGAATACGAAGCCGGAAATAAAGCGGGAATCGATCCGTATGTCAAAGCCGCAAAACTCGCCGGAGATTTGTGTTTGGGTGTAAATGCCGGACACGATTTGAGTTTACAAAACATCGCTTTTTTCGCTCAAAACATCCCGAGCCTATTGGAAGTTTCCATCGGCCACGCACTCATCACGGAATCGCTTTATTTGGGATTGGAGAATGTGATTCAGTTGTACCTGCAAAAATTGGAGAATTGAGCAGGGGAAATCAATAGGCAATTGAAAATTGACAATGTTTAATGCTAAAAAACTAAACACTAAAAACTAATTGAGTAACGAATAACCCTAATGCCTTTTGGCTAATGGCTCATTATGATTAACTATTGATGAATTTTGAATGTTGAGTGTTGAATGATGAGTATTAATGATGAATTTTGAGTGAAATTATAAATGTTAAATTTTGAAATAACAAATAACGAGTAACCCCTAATGGCTATTGGCT
>PHDQ01000246.1 GCA_002841025.1 Bacteroidetes bacterium HGW-Bacteroidetes-13
GTTCTCGATACGTTTTATTTAAAAAAGCGGTCGCATTTTTCAATAAAACACTCGAACAGACAAAATTTGTATCGATTCTTCATTAGACTGAATAGTTACCTTGGTTTTGAGTGATGAAAAAAGATGAATCTTAAGAAATAAAATAACTAAGCACTAAAGACTAAAAACTAAAAACTAATTTGAATAACAAATAACCTATAACGAATAACCCCTAATGCCTAATGGCTAAAATTGACGATTAATGATTTTTGATTTTTCTAATAACGAATAACCTATAACGAATAACCTCTAATGCCTAATGGCTAAAATTGACCATTAACGATTTTTGATTTTTCTAATAACAAATAACATATAACCTATAACCTACAACAAATAGCACCTAATGCCTTTTAGCTATTGCCTAATGGCTAAAATTGACGATTAACGATTTTTGATTTTTCTTATAACGAATAACCTATAACGAATAACCCCTAATGCCTATTGGCTTTTGGCTAATGGCTTAAAAACTCACAGATTACATGAAAATCCTCATCACCGGCACCGCCGGATTTATCGGATATCACTTAGCCGACCGCTTTATCAAAGACGGCTACAAAGTGGTCGGGCTCGATGTCATCAACGATTATTATGACATCGAACTCAAGTACAAGCGTTTGGACACCCACGGCATCGATGCACGCCAAATGCACATCCACGAAGTCAGAAAAAGTGAAACATACCCCAACTACCGCTTCCTGAAAGCCGATTTGGCCGATCACGATTTTATCGTGCATTTTATGAAGGACGAAAAGTTTGATTATGTGGTGAATCTGGCCGCACAGGCAGGCGTTCGCTACAGCATCGAAAATCCGCGGGTTTATACCCATTCCAACATTGACGGGTTTCTCAGTCTGCTCGAAGGCGCGCGATACAGCCAAGTGAAACACCTTGTTTTTGCAAGCACCAGCAGCGTGTATGGCCTCAACACCCGCATGCCTTTGTCTGAAAAACACCCGACCGAACACCCGATGGCGCTCTATGCCGCTACCAAAAAAGCCAATGAAATGATGGCACATTCGTATGCGCATTTATTCCGGTTGCCGACTACCGGACTGCGGTTTTTCACCGTTTACGGCCCGTGGGGACGACCCGATATGGCTTTGTTCCTCTTTACGGATGCCATGGTGAAAGACCGACCTATCAACGTGTTTAACCACGGCGAGATGATCCGCGATTTTACCTACGTGGGCGACATCGTGGAGAGCATCGCGCGCTTGGTCGTCAAACCTGCCCAACCCAATCCGGACTGGAATGGAAACGACCCGGACATACCGACTTCATCGGCACCCTATCAGATTTTTAACATCGGTAATTCCTCACCCGTGCCGCTCATGGACTACATCGAAGCGGTCGAAGACGCTTTGGGCAAAAAAGCTGAGAAGAACTACCTTCCCATGCAAGCCGGCGACGTGCCCGCTACGCATGCCGACACCACCGCCTTAGAAAGCTACACCGGTTTCCGCCCGCAAACCACCGTGAAAGAAGGGGTACGCAGGTTTGTAGAATGGTACCGGGAATATTATGGATGATGCGATGATTTAATGATTTAATGATTTAATGATTTGATGATTTAATGATTTGATGATTTGATGGATTAAACCGAACAAATAACGTATAACAAATAATGTATAACAATTAACCTAATGCCTAATGCCTAATGGCTAATGGCTAATGGCTAATAATGATTTAATGATTTAATGATTTAATGAATAACTATAACCCCTAATGCCTAATGCCTAATGCCTAATGCCTAATGGCTAATGGCTAATGGCTAATGGCTAATGGCTAATAATGATTTGATTATTTGATGATTTAATGATTTGATTATTTTTAAGTTTTAAGTGACGAAAAAAGATGAATCTTGAGCGTGGAATAATAAAATAACTAAGCACTAAAAACTAAAAACTAATTTGAATAACGAATAACTTATAACCTATAACAAATAACCCCTAATGCCTTGTTTATGAGTTTTGAGTTCTTAGTTTTGAGTTTTGAGTGATAAAAAAAGATGAATCTTGAGCGTGTAATAATAAAATAACTAAGCACTAAGCACTAAAAACTAAAAACTAATTTGAATAACGAATAACCCCTAATGCCTAATGGCTAATGGCTAATGGCTAACAGTGATTCGATGATGCGATGGTTTGATTATTTTTGAGTTAAATTACGAAATCTTGAATCATAAAATCACTAAAAACTTAAGACTAAACACTAAAAAAACACAACCCTAATCTATATTTTATCTATTTTTGTACTTTGATATATCATGATAAATAAAAGTATAACTTTATAATCACATGTTTTTTCGAAAGCAAATATTTAAAGGTTCCGGAAATGAAAGCCTGTTTTTGTGGGGTGCGCGGCAGACCGGCAAGAGTACTTTGCTTAAAACGTTGTACCCGGAAGCACTTTGGTTTGATTTGTTGAAATTTGATGTGTTTGAACGCCTTCAAAAAAATCCGGCACAATTCAGAGAAATTGTAATAGCAAATATTTCGGAACAACCTATTATTGTTGATGAAATACAAAAAATACCGGCGTTGCTCGATGAAGTTCATTGGCTGACGGTTAACCACGGCCGCCGTTTTATATTGAGTGGTTCAAGTCCGAGAAAAATCATCCGGTCCGGGGCTAATCTGCTTGGTGGGAGAGCTCTTCGATACGAACTGTACCCGTTGATACACGAAGAAATTCCGGATTTTGAACTGGAAAGAGCACTCAACAATGGACTTTTGCCCAGACATTATTTGGCAGACAATGCCCGGAAATTGATTTCTGCTTACATAGGAAATTATCTTCAAGACGAAATTATCGCCGAAGCAAAAATCAGAAATATTCATGCTTTTACCCATTTTTTGGAAGCAGCCGCCTTCTCTAACGGCGAAATGGTCAACTATAGCAATATAGCCGCAGAATGTGGTGTGAGTGCGCCCACCGTGAAGGAGTATTTTCAAATTTTGGAAGACACCTTAATAGGCCGGTTCTTACCATCATTTCAAAAAACGCCAAAAAGACGGGTCATATTGGCACCTAAATTTTATTATTTCGATATAGGAATCGCTAATTATCTCCTGAAAAGAGGTGAAATTGTTATGGGAAGTGAGTCTTTTGGAAGTGCATTCGAACACTTTATTTATCAAGAAATCTATGCACACAGTCGATATAGCGATTTGAATTATGCCATTTCCTATTGGCGAACCACCTCTCAAATTGAAGTTGACTTTATCTTGGGAGACCACGAAGTAGCCGTTGAAGTGAAAGCCACACAAAATGTCCAGATGCGACATTTAAAAGGATTGAAAAGTTTTGCAGATGAATACACCGTTAAGAAATCGATTGT
>PHDQ01000247.1 GCA_002841025.1 Bacteroidetes bacterium HGW-Bacteroidetes-13
TTGGATGATCCGTCCAAACAATTGCTCAAAACTGCCATGGAACGCTTGAATTTATCCGCAAGAGCCTACGACCGAATTTTGAAAGTAGCGAGAACCATCGCCGATTTGGAACAAACCGAAAACATCGTTAGTGCGCATATCGCTGAGGCAATTCAGTACAGAAGTTTGGACAGAGAGGGTTGGTTGGGGTGAAGCTTATTCGCTGTCTTCCATCGTGTGATACACATTCTGAACATCATCATCCTCTTCCAATTTTTCTAACAATTTTTCGACATCGGCGACTTCGCTTTCGGTAAGTTTTTTGGTAATTGTCGGAATGCGTTCAAAGCCGGAAGAAACTATTTCGAGATTGCGGTTTTCCATTTCTTTTTGAATGGAACCGTAATTTTCAAAAGTCGCGTAAATCAAGATGTGTTCTTCTTCTACAAAAACCTCTTCTGCACCAAAATCGATGAGTTCCAATTCCAATTCTTCCGGATCTAACCCGGCTGAAGGCACTTTGAAATGGCATTTGTGTTCAAACATAAACTCGACTGAACCGGAAGTACCCAAACTACCACCGTATTTGTTGAAATAACTGCGGATGTTTGCCACCGTACGGTTGTTATTGTCAGTTGCCGTCTCAACCAAAACAGCGATTCCATGCGGAGCATATCCTTCAAAAAGCACTTCCTTATAATTGGCTGAATCTTTTTCAGATGCTTTTTTGATGGCGCGTTCGATATTTTCTTTGGGCATGTTGGCTGCCTTGGCATTTTGAATTGCCGCCCGAAGTTTTGCATTCGATTCGGGATGCGGACCATTTTCCTTCACAGAAATGGCAATGTCCTTTCCGATTCGCGTAAAAGTGCGAGACATGCTTGCCCAGCGTTTCATTTTTCTTGCTTTCCTGAATTCAAAAGCTCTTCCCATGGTTGATTGATTTTACAGTCCGCAAATTTATAAAATTAGAAGCGATTCGCTCTATCTTATTTTCGGACAATTTCGATTTTTTGAGGGAGGAATCTTTTTGAAGTCATTCTTAAATCAAAACTATTGTCTTATACCGATGACTCTATGGATACAATCATAAAAATAGTTTGGACTATTTTAGAATTGGTTTAACTTCGCAAAAAAAAGAAAAAACACGATGACAATTTTTGTGGATATGGACGAGGTAATTGCTGACACCTATAACGCCCACATAGATCGCTACAACAGCGATTACCAAGAAAATCTCACCAAGGAATTTTGTTTGGGACGCGAAGTATGGCAATGCGTACCCGAAGACCGTCAGCACAGCATTCACAAACACCCAACGCTCGAAGGTTTTTTCAGCGAATTAAAACCTGTGAAGAACAGTCAATCCGTGTTGAGAGAACTCTCGTTGAAGTATGAAGTTTATATCGCATCGGCGGCTCCGAAGTTTCGGAGGAACACCCGAAATCACTGATTGAAAAATACCATTGGCTCGATAAGCATTTCCCTTTTATTCATTGGAAAAAACGCATACTTTGCGGGGATAAACACATTCTTGCAGGCGATATTTTGATAGATGATCGAATATTTAATTTAGAAACTTTTCAAGGACGATCGCTGATGTTTACTTCGCCTCACAACATACATGTCAACAGGTTTGAACGCGTCAACAGTTGGCTGGAAGTAGCTGAAAAATTGTTGTAAATCACAACTTGTTTATTAGGAATACGAATCATCCCGATAATTCAGGCGGGTATCTGGAGTAAGCATCTCGACTGCGCTCGATGTGACATACAGGCAAGCTTGATTCTCATATAGGCTATAACCTCTAACCGAAAAACCAGAGTTTCACTGCCATGATGACAATCATTGCCACGAGAAAAATCCGCACCACACCGTCCCCTTTTTGAACCGACCATCGGCTTGAAAACCAGGCTCCACCAGCATTTCCTATCGCTAAAAGTATCCCGTATTTCCAATTGACAACTCCGTTGATGATAAATACTGTCAACGCACCCACGGTCAAAACCAAGATGACAATGCTCTTGGCTGCATTTGATTTCACCAATGAAAATCGGTTGATTAAATTGAGTGCCAAAATGATAAAAATTCCTGCGCCGGCTTGCAGAAATCCGGCGTAAATACCGATCAAAAAAAACACCAAAATACTGATCCACAATGCCATTCCACTTGTGCGTTCTTGAATAATTTCCACGCTCACTTTCGGTTTGTAGATCAACAAAAAAACAATCAACACCATGATGACAGACAATGTGCGATTGAAAATGAGCGCAGGAATATCAACCGCCAATTGTGCGCCGATAATCGCCCCAACCAGTGCTGCTACACCGATGTATAGACTAAAAGGGAAGGTATTGACTTGCTTGCTCTTAAAACCGGCGGTAGAAAAGACGGTTTGCACCAAAATTGCCACCCGATTGGTGCCGTTTGCTACATTGGGCGGAAGTCCCATAAAGATTAATATTGGCAAAATAACCAACGAAGCTCCCCCGGCAATCGTGTTGACAAAACCTGCAAAAACTCCTACCAGCAAAAGAATCACCGGATAAAGCAAATCATTCATCCCAAAAAATTTGTATAAAGATAATAAAACCATTTGCGAATGAGACATCACATAAAATTCAAAACAAGTCTCGTGAAAAATCTTTGTCGTCCGGTAAAAATTTAAACAACTGTTTAAGCCTTAGCAGCCACGAAACTTATACAACATATCGCATCAACGGGGTTTCTTTTTCGATGACAAACTTATCTATCGACAGTTTGTTACGATGTGACTAAAAGCAACCCCCGCAAGGGCGAAACACAGACAGGAAAGCAATCAAAAAACACACAATTTGGCTAAAGCCAAGACAATCACAAAACTGCTTCGGTTGGCTAAAGCCAACCGCAATTCATGAATTGCAACCCGCTGAAGCGGGATGACAGCTGCAACAATGGGGCAACCCGCCTGAACATTCGGGCAGGTTGGCTTTAGCCAAATAAAAAATTAATGGGGATAAGTGATGTTTAAAAATCCGTTGGCAATCTTTTTTAGTTTTGAAACCCCAAAATATAAACCAAGGATGATATTCCAAAAGGTTTCCTCCGGTCAATAATTTTTACCGGACAGCAATTTAAAAAAATCTTTAAAAATTATTTCCGTTAAATCAAAAATCATCGTTATATTTGCAACCGCTAAAAAAACGTGTCAACAACGTTTTTTGAAGCTGTAGAGAACAATCATTTTTTGAAAACTTCTCAACAATCCCGAAGTATCGGGAGGAGAAATGGCAGAGCGGTCGCCCCGAAGTGTCGGGAGCGGCGGTCTTGAAAACTTCTCGACAATCCCGAAGTATCGGGAGGAGAAATGGCAGAGCGGTCGCCCCGAAATCTCGGGAGCGGCAGTCTTGA
>PHDQ01000248.1 GCA_002841025.1 Bacteroidetes bacterium HGW-Bacteroidetes-13
TGAGCACGGTGCGCGAATGACCTCGATGCACAAGGCTACGGACAACGCAGGTGAGTTGAGAGACCAATTGACCATCAACTACAACAAAGCCCGTCAGGCCGCGATTACCAATGAAATTTTGGAAATCGTCAGCGGTGCGGAAGCCTTGAAAGGATAAGTATTTTTTAGAACTTTATATTTTGCACATTGAGTCTGTCCTTTGGCAGACTTTTTGTTTTTTGGGAGCTGATTATTTATAAATGTCTTTTCTGTGACCAAGTGTTATAACATCGATAATCAATTCACTGTCATAGATGTCGTAAATGATACGATAGTTACCCACTCTAATTCGGAAACCATCTCGCCCTTTAAGTTTTATATGACCTACAGGTCTTGGGTTTTCTTCTAAATCTGCAATTGCTTGAAAAATTGGCTCGGCAATTTTATCAGAAAGTTTGTCTAATTGCTTTTGGGCTTTTTTGGATAAAACAGCAGTGTAATTAGCCATTTTTTTGTTTTCTCTTTTTAAGATAATCTGCAAAAGAGATTCGCTCGCCTGAGTCTTCCTTTTTAGCCTTGTCGTATAATTTTATGTCATTTAGCTCTTCAATTTTTTCCATAAGTGTATCAAACTCCTGTTCAGGAAGAACAACAAGACTATTGCCGGAAGTGTCTTTTATGTATTGAGGATGTATAGAAATCATTTTTTGAAAATTATTACACGGTTGAAAACGCAATTGTTAAGCATGCATATTTTCGCTAATTATCAAGCAAATATAATAAATTTATACCTTAATTTTTTAAACGATTTTTAGTTGTTGTATGATACAGCTGATGATTGTTTAGGGAATTAGAATTTTTTATTCTGTCCTTTGGCAGACTTTTTGTTTTTAAATAATAAAAAACCATGAACGAACGTTTCCTTCTTATGACTCCTTTCACACTCATTTTCCTCCTATTGAATTTTGGTTGTTCAAACAAATTGAAACCACAGGAACAACTCCCGTTTAAAATCGATTCAGTCTATTACCAAAACTGGTCAGGCGGCATACAAGGTGCGGGGACAGGTTATAATTTGTATCTGAAAACATCGGCCAATCTTCCTGAAAACATCAAATTAACCAAAGTGTATTTCAAAAATAAAGAAGCAAACTTTGAATCAAAGCCGCAAGACTCTTTGCTGTACATTGCCTATTTTAAAAACGATTTAAACGCCCGAGATGAACTCATCATGCATGGCGACATCACCAAAGAATACGGCAACAAGCCATCGGTGACGGTCTCTTCAAAATACAAACTCGAACCGGATCAAGCCTTGCTTTTTTATACGGAAAATGGAATTGAAAAATCCCATCTGATAGAAAAAGTGAGCGAGCAACAAACCCAACAATATCCGAAGATTAGAAAACCAAACCACTGAGTGTAAAATAGATTTGAAGACTGCGCCGAAAACACTAATTTTACGGCTTAAACCCTTTCTCTTTGAATTCTGCGCGCAAACTTCTTAACCATACTTTTATCTACGGATTGGCGACCGTGTTGCCGCGCATGATGAGTTTTGTGTTGGTGCCACTTTACACCGATGTTTTAGATGTAAAAGTTTACGGCGTGATGTCCGTAGTTTTCTCTTGGATGGTACTTTTCAATGTGGTGTTGGCTTTCGGCATGGAAACCGCTTTCTTCCGATTTTACCATAAAGAGAAAGAAAACCCCAAAGTGGTTTCAACTTCTGCGTATGCACTGTTGATTGTGAGCGCGGCATTTCTGTTTTTCGGGTTTTTATTCAGAGAAAATTTTGCCCATATTTCCGGGATTGATGTGGGTTATGTCGAATTGGCACTCGCGATTTTGGTTTTAGATGCATTGGTAGTCGTTCCTTTTGCATGGCTTCGTGCCAACCAACAATCTAAAAAATACACTTGGCTGAAATTGTTTAATGTGTTGGTCAATTTGTTGATGAATATTTTCTTCTTGCTTTGGTTACCCAAATTAAATCCGAATTCCGCTATGGGGAATTGGTACCATCCGGATCTACAAATCACCTATATTTTCTTGGCACTTCTAATAGCAAGCGGTTTGACGCTCATCCTGCTTTTGCCGTTTTATAAAGTTTTGAAATTTGGCATTGATCGCGTACTTTTCAATAGGATGTTTCGATACGCAATGCCCATACTCATTGCCGGTGTTGCTTTCGCTATCAACGAGACTTTTGATAGGATATTATTAGATTACCTTTTGCCAAAGGACATTGCGGAAGGAGCTATTGGAGCTTATGCAGCTTGTTATAAATTAGCCATGTTTATGACCTTTTTTGCCACCGCTTTTCGGTTGGGAATCGAACCCTATTTTTTCAGCAAAGCACAGTCTAAGAATGCACCGCAAACATACGCTTCCATCACCCATTATTTTATCGTTTTGGGCACTTTGATTGTGCTTTTCGTTGTGGTTTTTGCCGATTTACTCAAGTGGCTGCTCATCCGTGACGAATCGTATTGGCCTGCCATGCAGGTTGTTCCACTCATTTTGTTTGCCAATTTGTTTCTCGGAATTTATCACAATCTTTCGGTCGCATACAAGGTCACAGACAAACCGCAAGTAGGAGCTTATATTTCCATTTTTGGTGCCGGGGTTACTTTGCTCTTCAACTTTTGGCTCATTCCGCTCTACAGCTATATGGGTTCGGCCGTCGCAACGATATGTGCGTATGGCAGCATGATGATTTTGTCGCTTTACTTCGGACAGAAATACCTCAAAATTCCGTATCAGTATAAAAAATCTGGAAGTTATCTACTTATTTCGTTGATTTTCTCCGGACTTTCTTTTTATGTTTTTAGAGGAAATTATTTTGTTGGGATATTATTGCTCGGTATTTTCGGTGGACTAATTATCAAAACAGAAAAAGAAAAATTGATTAAAATATTTACCACAAAAAATATTCAAAAAACTTAAATTTTTTATGGAAGTCAAACTCATCAATCGATCAAAAAACCAGCTACCTGCCTATGAGACGGAAGCCTCAGCCGGTGTCGATTTACGTGCGGATATAGAGCAATCCATCATACTGAAACCGCTCGAAAGAGTCGTTGTAAAAACGGGATTGTTTATCGAACTTCCCATTGGCTATGAGGCACAAGTTCGTCCGCGAAGCGGATTGGCAGCGAAGCACGGCATCACAGTTTTGAACAGTCCGGGTACCATCGACGCGGATTATCGAGGTGAGATAGGTGTTATTTTGGTCAATCTTTCCAACGTGGATTTTGAAATTCAAAGTGGAGACCGTATTGCCCAAATGGTGATTGCAAAGCACGAGCGAGTAAGTTTCAATCAGGCAAGTGAACTAACCGATACCGCAAGAGGC
>PHDQ01000249.1 GCA_002841025.1 Bacteroidetes bacterium HGW-Bacteroidetes-13
AAAAAGCCGAACCCGATTAATTTAGCTAAATGTGTGTAATTTACACAAAAAGTCACCGTTTCCTCGAGCGCAGTCGAGAGGTTTCTGGGCACTGAGGTCTTTAAAAGGAAACCTCAACTGCTAGCCCGACTTTGTCATTCAGGCGGGTACTCGGCCTGACCATCTTTAGTTAATGAGCCGTTTATGTATGAAATATAATTCGAACTCAGATTCCTAAACATTGTTTTTCTGTGATTCAAAAGCCAAAGCGTACAACTTGAGTTGTTTGATCATCGAGACCAAACCGTTTGCGCGCGTTGGCGATAAATGTTCTTTCAGTCCGATTTCATCGATGTAATGCATGTCAGCATTTAAGATATCTTTCGGGCTTTGGTTGGAAAGTGTTCGCAACAAAATAGCGATGATGCCTTTGGTGATGATGGCATCGCTGTCTGCCGTAAAAACCACTTTGCCCTCTTTCATTTCAGCATGTACCCACACTTTGCTTTGGCAACCTTTGATGAGGTTTCCGTCGATTTTGTGTTGTTCTTCGATGAGCGGTAACGATTTCCCCAAGGCAATCATGTATTCGTATCGCTGCATCCAATCGTCAAACATGGAAAACTCGTCGACTATTTCTGCTTGTATTTCTTTAATGCTCATGCTTTGTTTTATTGTAACATTTGTTTAGCCTTTTTGACGGCTTCCACCAAACGGTCTATTTCTTCAAAGGTATTGTAAAAAGCAAATGATGCGCGCACGGTTCCCGGGATTTTGTAGTAATCCATGATTGGTTGGGTACAGTGGTGACCGGTTCGCACCGCGACACCCAACTTGTCTAAGATGGTTCCGACATCATAAGGATGAATGCCTTCCAAGTTGAAAGAAATCACGGAGGTTTTGTGTTTAGAAGTGCCGTAAATCCGCAGACCTTCTATTTCGAGTAGTTTGCGCGTAGCTGTTTCGAGCAGGCAGTTTTCATAAGCAGCAATCTTGTCAAAACCGATTTTATTCATGTAATCGACAGCCGTTCCGAAAACGATATTACCACAAATATTGGGGGTTCCGGCTTCAAATTTGTGTGGCAAGTCTGCGTAGGTCGTTTTCTCAAAAGTCACTTCAGCTATCATTTCTCCACCACCCTGATAAGGTGGCAATTTGCGAAGCCATTCTTCTTTTCCGTACAATATTCCCACGCCGGTCGGACTGCACATTTTGTGCGCGGAAGCCACGTAAAAATCGACATCCAAAGCTTGCACATCGGGTTTGAGATGGGCACAGGCTTGCGCGCCGTCGATGAGAACGGCAGCACCGACCTCATGAGCTTTTTGAATGAGCCGTTCGATGGGATTGATGGTTCCCAGCGCGTTTGAAATATGATTGCAAAAAACCAGTTTGGTTTTGTCGGACAACATTTTTTCGTAGGCCTCCATGACGAGCTCGCCTGTTTCATTCATCGGAATTACGCTCAAAATCGCTCCGGTTCGCTCGCAGAGCATCTGCCAAGGCACGATGTTGGAATGATGTTCCAAAGCCGAAACGATGATTTCATCACCGGCTTTTAGCAAAGTTGTGAAACCATTTGCAACTAAGTTAATGCTGTGCGTGGTGCCCGAAGTAAAAATGATTTCGTATGGTTTGGCAGCGTTGAAATGCTTTTGAATTTTGTTTCGAGATTGTTCGTAGGCATCGGTAGCTTCTTGCGAAAGCGCATGCACACCTCGGTGGATATTGGCATTGTAATTTGAATAGTAATCGACTATTGCATCGATGACCACCTGTGGCTTTTGGGAGGAAGCGGCGTTGTCGAGATAAACCAACGGATAGCCGTTGACTTTCCGTTTCAGGATTGGAAAATCGGATCGGATTTTTTGAATGTCAAATACTTTTTCTTTTTCCAACGGTTTCATGGATGAATTTTTATAAATCAAAACCGAGTTGAACGCCTAATTTTGATGCGATGATTTTGTTTATTCTTTTTTGTATTTCCGGTATTTTTACGGTGTCCAAGACGTTATGCGCAAAAGCATACATGAGCAATGCTTTGGCTTCTTTCTCAGGAATTCCTCGGGATCTCAGGTAAAACAAGGCTTTTTTATCCAATTGACCAATGGTGCAACCGTGTGAACATTTTACGTCATCGGCAAAAATTTCCAATTGCGGTTTGGTGTTTATCGAGGCTTTGTCGCCGGTAAGGATGTTGTTGTTTTGCTGGAACGCATTGGTTTTCTGGGCTTCTTTTTTGACGATGATTTTGCCGTTGAAAACACCCGTAGATTGGTCAGCAAAGATGCCTTTATAATCTTGGTGACTTTCACAATTCGGATGATTGTGCGCCACCAAAGTGTGCTGATCGACATGTTGGTGGTCACCGATGATGGTCACGCCTTTGAGTGTAGAATCGATGTGCTCGCCTTCTTGGTAAAAATTCAAATTGTTTCGCGTCAGTTTGCCGCCAAAGGAAAAAGTGTGAACCGAGCAACGGCTTTCCTGTTTTTGAGAAATGTAGGTGTGGTCGATCAGTGAAGCGCTTAACATATCGTTTTGGATTTTGTAATAATCTACGATGGCGCGTTTGTTGGCAAAAATTTCGGTGACGCTGTTGGTGAGCACTTCATTTTCGCTGAGACTCTGGTGTCTTTCGATGATTTGTACATGTGCATTTTCGCCAACTACAATCAGGTTTCGAGGCATCAACATCAAAGCAGCTTCATTCCCGGTAGCAAAATTCAAAATCTGAATGGGTTTGCTGACAATTTTTCCTTTCGGGATGTTGATGTAGGCACCTTCAGTCGCAAAGGCTGTGTTGAGCGATGTGAGACTTTCGGTTTTATCAGCAATTTTGTTGTAAAAACTATCGATAAGGATTTTGTATTTGGGCTTGTTGAGTGCAGCAGACATCAAGCAAACATCGATGCCGTCGTGGGTGGTCTCTGACAGATAGGAACTGTAAACACCGTCGATAAAAACGAGTTTAAAACTGTCAATCTCGTGCAGAAAGTACTTTTTTACATCCTTGAACTCGATGGAATTGTCATTTTTTGGAAAGACGCTGTAATCGTTTTTAAGCAAAGCATTAAGCGAAGTGTATTTCCACTCTTCTTCTTTTTTGGTTGGAAATCCTTTTTGCTCAAAATTTTGGATGGCTTCTTTCCGGATGTTGTGAACATGATCAGAAGTGTCCGACCTGTCTTCGAATGCCATGTAAGAGGCTATTAATTTTTCTTTTAGTTCCATTTGAATTGTTTCAAGAATTTAGCTAGTTTTCCGCCTTCACCCAATCGTATCCCTTTTCTTCCAGCTCATAAGCCAGTTCTTTTTCGCCGGACTTAACAATTTTTCCATCTATCA
>PHDQ01000250.1 GCA_002841025.1 Bacteroidetes bacterium HGW-Bacteroidetes-13
CGAACCGAGAGTCCGGCAGGCAAGCCGTTGCGTACTTGGCTGTCGGCATTTGATAGATTGAAAGCATGAAATCCGTCTTCGTTTCCGTCGTCATCGCAGACTTCCAAAACGGCATCGTTGGCGGTGGTGGAGCTCACATTTAACGTCACTTCTCTGATGATGGAACATCCGGCAGAAACAGCATATAAACGTGCGAAAATTGTCTGTGAATTGGATGTATTTCTGAAAATATTAGTTTGCAAAACATTGGTTTGGTTTTGGGCATCCGTCAAACTCAGATAAAAATCAATATTTAAATCTGTCACTCCGTTAGATAAGTCAGTTTTAGCCAAATCTAAATCAAACACGCTCAATCCGTCCAAATCATCATCGCATTGATTCAAAACTGCATTTTGTGTGTTACTAAGAGATATCACCTGAACGGAAGCTTCTCCCTCAATCGGACATGTACCGTCTTGCTTATCAATACTGACACGATAAATGCCCGCATCGGCGATATTTACATTGACCAAGTCGAGGGTAAATCCGGTTTGAGGTAAAAGCACATCATCTTTCGTCCAAGTATAAACAGCTCCTGGAATTTCAACTGCCTTCAGCGTGAAATTCTCACCTTCACAAAGCGACAGATTACTCGTGCTTTTGCCATTGAGAATGATGTCAATTTTATTGGCAAAAAAAGATTGGATAAATGGTGGTAAACCGATTTGCGATAAATGTCTGTTTTGATTTCCAACATCCAAAAAAATAGCATTTTCGATAAAGTTTACAGAAGCGGCAGGCGCGTCCGGATTTTCAATAATGTTTAAGTATTTTCCGGTGGAATTATTGTTAAAATCAAGTTGGGATACGTATATTTTTTTGTCTAACCCAATTTGCATGGCTGGAGAGGTAAAAATGTCCGATTCCCAAATGACGGTTTGTGATGCGGCAATATCGATACTTTCCAAATCAAATTGTAAAATTTTAGAAGCAAGATTACCTACAATTCCCAATCCAACAGATGCGTATAATTTTTTTCCGGAGGGTGAGAACTCGATTCCATAGGGTGAATCATTGTCATACAATTCCACTCCGTTGCTGACCACGCCTGTGGAATTATCAAAATCATACAGCAATACTTTTCCGGTAGCGTTTCCTGCCGTAACTGTCGCCAGGCCCAAGTGTGCAATTGCAAGTTTGCCACCGTCCGGCGAGGCTTTGAGATAACCGATGGCGTTGCGCCGATAACCACTTACCGGAACTTCGGGAGCGATTTGGGTTGTTATTGGTGTTGAATTTACACCGTTGACATCTACCTTAAACGAATAAAATCTGTCAACAAACTGCGTGATAACCCAAATAGATTCGCAATCGGAGGCGCGAACGGCGGTTATTTTTTCTGAATCTTTGTAGGCTACTTCCAGCGGATTGTTGATGTCGTAAGTAATCAAATGAATATTTTTCTGACCTGAAACGACTGCTCCGTTTCCGTTGTTGAGTCGCATATCAACCACGGAATAGTTCAAACCATTGTTTTTTTGGTCATCATCAGCATCATTGTTATTGGGAATGTTGTCAATGTTGAGATGATGAGGTTCATCAACCGTAAAAACGTAATAGATATTGAGATCGTTTGGCTTTGGGACAATGATTGCAGACTGCGTGCTCGAAAAGTCACCCGAAAGATTGTCACCATTTTGCATGATGTTGTGGTTTTTGTCAAAAATGGTGACACCATCCGTGTAAAAAAGCAAATTGCCACTTCGGTCTGAGATGGAAGAGCAACCTTCCAAGGTTCTCAATTTACCATCTGTGACTGCCGTAACCGTTCCGTTGAGTGGATCAAAACGAATGCCCGCATTTCTGCCAAAATACCAATTGGCCGTTTCTTGTTGGGCGTACAAAGTGGAAGCAAATAGCAGAAAATAGAGGGAAAAATGCTTCATGTATTCGATTTTAATAGGTGTGTGTTTTTGGCTACCCGCCCGAACGTGCCGTTCGGTACGGGCGGGTTGGCTATCAGCTATCGTTATTCCTTCCCGCTCTGAAACAAAAAATCTTTTTCTTCTTTGGTCAAAGTGTCATAACCCGATTCACTGATTTTATCTAAAATATGATCTATTTTTTTTTGTTTCTCTGTTTTATTCAATTCTTTTGATTTTGGTCCCGTGGCAGTGTTTTTATTTTTATAAACCGATCGCAGTTTTGATTTGGGTTTAAACATTTTATGAAAGAAATTGAAAAAAGAAAAGTCTCCTCCTTTTTGACTCATACTGCCAGCGAGGAAAAACCCCAAAACTGCGCCACCCAAATGTGCCAAATGACCGCCCGGATTAGAAGTTGGTAATTGTACCAAATCCAAAACAACAAATGCCAACCCGATGTACATCAATTGAATCCTGAAAAAGAAAAAACTGACTTCAGTGCGTGGCAAATAGGTGCAAATATAGATTAGTACCGCGGCTATTCCTGCGGAAGCACCGACCAGTGCAGAATCAACCTCCAGGAAGACCGGAAAAAGATTATAACTCAACCAAAAGAAAAAACCGCCAACCAATGCGCCCAAAAGATAGATTGCTAAAAAATTTTTGACACCAAAAAAATTAACGAAAAACCTACCCACAAAATATAGCATCAGCATATTCCAAAACAAATGTGTAAAAGAATAATGTACAAAAGCATAGGTTATGAGCGACCAAGGTTGAGACAAAAGTAACTCCGACTTTTTGGGCAATTCAAAATAACGCAGGAAATAATCTGAAGGCTGATTGATAAAAAAAGTCAGCAAATGATTGATCAAAAAAATAAGCACATTGACGATTATCAACTTTTCATATACGTTGAGTCGTTGAATCAAATCAGATATTTTGTTATTTTTTACGTGCATCAATACCACCGCTTGTCGTTAAAACTGTTATTCTTCCAATACCACATCATCAAAAACCCAAACAAGGCTCCGCCAATGTGTGCAAAATGCGCAATTCCGCTGCCGAAAATAGACGAACCGCTGAATCCGGAATACAAATCCATCAATATCAACCCGGGAATAAAATATTTGGCTTTGATGGGAATCGGGATAAACATCAAGAAAAGTGAGGTGTTTGGAAACATCATCCCGAAAGCAACCAAAATACCGTATAATGCGCCCGAAGCCCCGACGGCAGGTGTATTGAAAGTGGTGTATAAATCCCTTAAAACATCTTGAGCAATTGGTAAATCTGAACGATAAGAACCCGACTTGGCAAATTGCAAGATTTCATTTTCGGAGAAACCTGCGCCAAGCATGGCTTGGTAGGCATCATTAAATTGGTAATAATTCAC
>PHDQ01000251.1 GCA_002841025.1 Bacteroidetes bacterium HGW-Bacteroidetes-13
TTGGCATACGAATTGACAGGTGATAAACCGAAAGAAACACTTTATAAAAACAAAATTAAGGAAACGCCTCAAAACTAAGCATATTTATGTTGAAAATCAGTTGGTTATTTATTTTTTTAGTCCTTATTTCGGGTTGTAAAACCACACAGAAAGGGACATCTTTCAGAAACACTTCCGTTTTAGAAACCGCCGTCGTTAAAGAGAAACACCTCGAAAACTTCAGTCAATTCAACACCTTAGAATCTCGGATGAAAGTTCGATATGAAGATAAAAATCAGTTGCAAAGCCTGACAGTTACTTTGCGTATGCAAAAAGACAGTGTCATTTGGCTGAATGCCACGGTATTGGGAATTCCGATGGCAAGAGCGATGATTACACCCGGAAGTGTGCGGTACTATGAAAAACTAAACAAAACCTATTTTGACGGAGACTTTGCTTTATTGAGTAAATTGTTGGGGACAGATTTGGATTTTTATCAATTTCAAAGTCTGTTGTTGGGAGAATCGGTTTTCGACCTAAAAAACAATAAATTTGACGGCGATATACGCAAAGGCTTGTATCGTTTGCAATCAAATTCAGTTTCGGCGCTTTTTCAGGCTGTTTTGCTCATTCGCCCAGATAATTTTAAATTGGCTGAGCAACAGGTTTTGCAACCGAAAGAAGGCAGGTTTTTTCGCGCTCAATATTTGTCCTATCAAACTGCATCGGGTCAAACATTTCCCCAAATCATGACGTGGACGGCTTTGGACAATCAAGAGAAAATCACCATCGACATAGAATGGAAAGAGTTAGAAACCAATCTCGCACTCAACTTACCTTTTAAAATACCTTCCGATTACAGCGAAATGATCTCAAAATGAAAATGAAATTCGTTTATTTAAGTTTTAAAAACGTGCTTCTTGGAATGATATTCCTTGTGTCATTCCAGCAAACTATTGCGCAATCTGAACAGCAAAAAGAGTTGGAAAAAAAAAGACAGGAAATTTTAAAAGAGATAGAACAAATCAACGTATTGTTTTACTCAAATAAAAAACAAACCCAATCCGTACTTCAGCAAGTCCAAGAATTGGATATCAAAATAAAAGCGCGGCAAAAATTAATCGATATCACCAATCAGCAAGCCAATTTGCTCAATCGAGATATTCGCAGAAATGAACAAAAAATAAAAGATTTGACCTATGAGTTGAGTTTGCTTAAAAGTGATTATGCCGATATGATTCGAAAGGCCTACAAAAGCAAATCTGATCAAAGCCGGTTGATGTTTTTACTTTCTTCGGATAATTTTCTTCAGGCATACAAACGTCTGCAATACATGAAGCAATACGCTAATTACCGCAAAACACAAGGCGTTGAAATAGAATATAAAACCGTTGAACTCAACAAAGCCAATGAGGATTTGGCTAAGCAAGTTATCGCAAAAGAAGTTTTGATTAAAGAAAATTTGGAAGCACAAGCCACCTTGCTGATCGAAAAAAAGGATCAAGAAGGCTTGGTTAAAAATTTGAGGCAAAAGGAGCGAAGTTTTGCCAACGAAATCAAGAAAAAACAACAAGAAGTTGACCGTATCGATAAACAAATTCAAAAACTCATCAGAGATGCCATCGCTGCCTCCAACAAAGGCTCCGGCAACACGGGAAGTGCTAAATTTTCATTGACACCGGAAGCAAAAATTTTGGCAGACAATTTTGTTTCCAACAAAGGTAATTTACCTTGGCCCATCGAAAAGGGATTGCTCGTGGTGGGTTTTGGAAAACAACCCCATCCATATGTAAAAAACGTTTTTATCAACAGCAACGGCGTGCGAATTGCCACTGAAGAAGGTGCCAAAGCGAGGGCAATTTTTGAAGGAGAGGTTTTGGAAATTCAAGTCATCAGTGGAGCTAACAAAACGGTTTTGATTCAACACGGGAACTATATATCTGTTTATAGCAACTTGGGGAAAGTGTATGTCAAAAAAGGAGAGAAAGTAAAAGTTTATCAGGAAATAGGGGAAATTTTCACCAATAAATCTACGAACGAGACCGTACTTAAATTCAGTATTTTCCAAGATAGCGACCCGCAGAATCCGGCAGATTGGATTTATCGAATGTAAGCTTGAAATTTACTGGAATAGCGCTTTTAATTCAGTAGCTTCCGCAGGTTTCATTTTTCCGGCTAAGACCAAGCTGAGTTGTTTTCGCCGAAGCGCAGCGTCAAATCGTTGTTTTTCGAGTTCGGTTTCCGGAACAATTTGAGGAACTTCTACCGGTTCGCCGTTTTCGTCTACCGCCACAAAAGTATAGATTGCCTCGTTGGCTTTGGATCGAACACCCGACTCACGGTCTTCAATCCAGACATCGATGTAAATTTCCATAGAAGTTTTGAAAGCGCGGGAAACTTTTGCCTCTACGATAACTACACTACCCAACGGAATGGCTTTGTTAAAAGCCACGTGATTAACAGACGCAGTTACGCCGATTCGGCGCGAATGCCTGCCCGAGGCTATACTTGCCGCACGATCCATCCGGGCGAGAAGCTCGCCGCCAAAAAGGTTATTCAACGGATTGGTTTCGCTGGGTAAAACCAAATCGGTCAATACGGTTAAAGATTCGGAAGGTGTTTTTGATTGCATGAATTTTTTTGACAAAGATACAGGCTCATAAGGCATTAAGCCAAAGAATACTTATAAATCTTCTGACAAAAGCCAAGCTTCTGGGAATTCGTTTTGTTGAATTTGATGTAGAAAATTAATGGCTTCATTTCGATCCGCAAAACTTTTGTAAGCAACTTGATGCAAACCGTATTTGTTCTCTCCGATAAGTCTGGCAGGATATCCTTTTTCCATCAATTCAGCGGCTTTTTTCTCTGCGTTTTCGGCTATCCTAAAAGCTCCAGCAACGATGTGATAAGGATAGGAAGTGTTTGAAACAGAAACGGTAACAGCATCGAGCGGAGCATCAATCACAAAGGTCGCCTGTTGGATGCGTTGTTGCAAACGGGTTTCAGCTTTTTGTTTTTCGGCCAAATTGTATTGCTCAACTTGATTTTTGTAGTAAGTACCTCCCAAATATCCACCGATTGACACGGCAAACAAAGCAACGGCCACATATCGCCAATACGGTGTTCTTTTGAATGTTTGAGCGATTGGAATAACTTTATTTTCTTGCGGCTCAACTTTTTCTTCCAACAATCGAACGACGACTGAGCCTAAACCGAAAGACTCCGTCAAGTAGTTAATTTGAGTAGCCGACTCGAAAACCAATATACCGTTTTCTTTTTGTCTGAAATCCCCCAAGTTTGATAGAGAAAGAAATTTACT
>PHDQ01000252.1 GCA_002841025.1 Bacteroidetes bacterium HGW-Bacteroidetes-13
TCCGCTTTTTGAGCAAGTTGAGCATTCTATCGCAACGTATCATCAAACTGAAACAAGCTTGATTTTCAATTCTGGATATGATGCCAACATAGGCGTATTTTCCTCCCTTCCACAACGAAATGATCTTGTTTTTTACGATGAATATTCGCACGCTTCGATTCGAGACGGACTGCGACTTTCCTTGTCGAAATCTCAAAGTTACAAGCACAATGACTTTGAAGATTTAGAGAAAAAAATAAAAAAAACAGCCGCTTTATCGACGGTATGGATTGTCACAGAAGCTGTGTTTTCGATGGATGGTGATTCCCCCGATTGGGAAAAATTGGCGCAAATCTGCAACCGATTTGACATCAATCTCATCATCGATGAAGCCCATGCTACCGGCGTTTTAACCGATTTGCCGAAAATGTATCAACAGACAACTTTAGAAAATCATTTGACGGCGCGAATCGTTACCTTCGGAAAAGCTTTGGGTTGCCACGGCGCTGCAGTTTTGGGCAATCAATTGCTCAAAAATTATCTTATCAATTTTGCCAGAAGTTTGATTTTTACCACCGCACTTCCTCCTTTAGCTTTGGCAACCATCGCAGCCGCTTACGAAAGTTTACAAGACAAAAGTGTTGGAGAAAAATTGCAAAAAAACATCGATTATTTCAACCAAAATATCCAAAACTTAGGTTTGAAAAATGGTTTCCTTCCCAGTCGGTCTGCCATTCATTGCTACATTGTTTCAGGAAACGAACAAGCCAAAAAATTAAGTTTTCAGTTGGAAACATCGGGGTTCGATGTCCGCCCAATTTTGTCGCCGACTGTTCCCGCAGGCAAAGAAAGACTTCGGTTTTGCCTGCATGCTTTCAACGATGAAAAACAGATAATTGAGGCACTCAGCGTGCTTCAAAAACACGATTGAAAAGCGATTTTCCAAAACAGCCTATTATTTCGTTTTAAAAAATTTGGCGCTATGTTGTTTTAAGAGGGTAAGTTAAAAATACGATCTTTAAAATTGGTTTATTGTAAATAAATTTCATTGTAAGTGGCTTCGTGTATTCTTTGTGACTCCTTGGTGTTTTTTGTGAAATAGCTATACCACGAAGCTTCTCAAAGTAAGCACAAAGGATACACAAAGGGAAATTATAAATTAAATGTAACCATTCAGCCTCATGAAAAATCAATACAAATTTCGTCTGTTCGAGTGTTTTATTGAGAAAAGTGGTCGCATTACTATTAAAAACCACACGGAGTGACGGTTAAAACGAAATTCATTTGAATCGCTGAATAGTTACAATTAAACAATTAAAAATGGGGTTTTTTATGTATTGTTCTTCTAAAGAAGTGTACATTTTTCCTGACCTCATCTATAGAAAACTCAAATTTGATGACTCACTGTATTTATCATAGAGCCTAAAAATTTTTAACGCAACTGAAAAAATATTGTTTTATTGTTGATAAGTTGTTACATTTGGTTCATAAAAATTTTCTTGAATGAAGAGACTCTACTTTTACACCTTTTTTACCATTTTCCTCAATTTTTACGCAAATGGGCAGGCACTCCCAATTACGGAGGTCTTTAACTATGTCATCGGCACTAACCTTGGTGGACAAGGCGGTTGGGTAAACCAAAACACCGGAGATGAAGTGCTAGTGCAAACAGGCAATCTTTCTTATTCCGGTTTGTTACTTTCGACCGGAAATTCTGTAAGTTTTGCAGGAGGGGGGATTGACCCGCAATTGCCGTTTAACGCACAATCTGGTAACACCGTGTATGCTTCTTTTATCTTTCGGGTAACCGACTTGTCAACCCTAACCGACCCCAACGGCGGCTATTTTGCTGGTTTTGGACAAACCGCGACCGTTTTTGGAGGAACAGTTTGGTTGAGAACAGCCGGAACACAATTTAACATCGGCATCAACAAAGCAACTTCGCTAACTGAAAACACCTGGTTGCCAACAAATTTTGATACCGGAACAGACATCTTTGTGGTCATAGCTTATGATTTAGCAATAGGGGAAGCTAGGATTTGGATCAATCCCGCACCTGGAGATTTAGAAGCTGTATCGCCTCCAACCCCGGACGGAACGGCCAACCTGAACACAACCAGATCCAGCCTGAACCGGTTTTTCCTTCGGCAAGACTCTGCTACCGAAACCCCATCCATTGTTTTTGATGAATTAAGGATTGGAACGGATTGGGCAACCGTAACACCAAAAGACCCGACATTTTCTTTGGAAGATAAATTTAAAGATCGTTTTGTGGTATTCCCAAACCCTGCCACGAACGGTTTTGTGAACATAACCTCCGGCTCTCAAGCTCCCAAAGACATCCATGTGTATGATGTTTTGGGAAAACTACTCATCAAACAAACGATTTCCGGTTCAAGGCTCAACATCCAAAACCTGAAAGCAGGCGTTTACATACTGAAAGTAGCGCAAGACGGACGTTCCGAAACCAAAAAACTCGTCATTAGATAATTGAAAGTTAATTTTTTGATAATCTTTTTACAATATACGCCGCCCCATCATTTATTAAGTTTGTGCTTTAATTTTTTAACCTTAAACCTATTTTGTTATGAAAAAAATTTACGTGTTATTGTTTTTACTATTGAGTTTTACTGTTGGAGCTCAAACACCTATTCTTACAGCCATTGTAGATGGTGATTGCTCAGGTGGAACCCCAAAAATGTTAGAAATATACGCCAATGGCACCGTTGATTTTTCAAACTTTGCCTTAGAAAATCAGACTAATGCAAACATAACTTGGGGTGTCAATACGTCGCTGAGCTCGTTTGGAGTAGTGACTGATGACTTTGTTTACGTAACTACAGTCGCTGATTTGACAATCCTTAATCAGGAATTTCCTTCAACTATTGGAAAACAGGTGTTAGTTTCAAGCGTAATCAATTTAAATGGTGATGACAGAATTCGAATTGTTCAAGGAACTACGGTTATTGACCAGTTTGGAGTTGATGGAGTTGATGGAACTGGAACAACTTGGGAAACATTGGATTCGTATGCAAAGAGACTTGACGGAACGGGTCCTGACGGAGGATTTACAGAGGCTAATTGGAATATTCCAGGTGCTGCCTCATTAGACCTGCAAGGCGTTTGCCAAGGAGGTACGGCTTTCGAAACTTTAATGGGTGGTATAGGCACGTTTAGCCCTTCTGCTTCCACCGACCCTACAATCAGCATCAGTACGCCCGGAAATGGTTCAACCATTCCGCCAACATCCAGTTTTAATGTTACTTTTTCCGTACAAAACTTCA
>PHDQ01000019.1 GCA_002841025.1 Bacteroidetes bacterium HGW-Bacteroidetes-13
TTATATTTTATGCCAAACTCGGGCTTTTCCACGTCTTAGATATTCATGCCTACGACCACATTCTTTTTCTGGTTGTGATGACCGTTCCTTACGTATTCAAAGACTGGAAGAGAATTTTAACTTTGGTCAGTATTTTTACGGTTGGGCATACTTTGTCGCTGATACTTTCGGTCTATGGCGTGGTGCGAATCAATGCCAATTTGGTCGAATTTCTGATACCCATAACCATCCTGATCAGTGCCTTGTACAATCTGTTTACGGCCGGTAAAATTTCAAAAGGCGAACGCGTTGGTGTGTTGTTTTTTGCCGCGCTCTTTTTCGGATTGATTCACGGACTCGGATTTGCCAGCCATTTTAAAGCCATTGTCGGGACAGGCGGAAAACTTTTGCCATTGTTGGAATTTGCCTTAGGAATCGAAGGTGCGCAATTGGTAATTGTTTTGGCTGTTTTGTTGATCAGTTTTTTGATTCAAACCGTTTTTCGTTTTTCCAAACGAGATTGGGTACTTGTCACTTCGTCGATGGTGATTGGAATTGTCATTTTGATGTTGAGAGACCATTGGCTTTGGTAACAATCGGCAAGATTTTCATTTCCCCAAGTTTTTAGCCTTCGGATTTTTGTGATTGTCATTTTATGTGAACCGCTAACTAACCAATGATGAAAAAAATAAAGCTAAAAACGCTCCTTCTGTTTCTCACTACCGCCGGATTAACAGGGTTTTTCTTGGGAACACTCACCTTGTCATTTCCCGTTCGATGGATTGTCAATTATTCGGCAGAACAAGGTTTGAGCAAATCTTCACAAGATGTTTATGTAAAGCTGATTATCGGACTTTTTGTGTTGGCAACTTTTCTTTTGGCTTATTTCTTTACGAAGAGAATAACACAATCATCCGGAAAAAGTGTTGGTTTGATTACCTTTTTCATGCTGATTGTCGGAACTTCGGGCAGTTTGTACTATTGGATGAACCCGACAAAGTTCAACAAAGCAACCCTATCTGAAGAATCAGAAAAATCGGGCAATGTAGAGTTTTATTTTGGGTCATACCCCGACGAAGAAATGCTGGAAGATTTAAAAAACAAGAATTTCACAGGGATTATTTCTCTCCTTCATCCGGCGGTGATACCTTTTGAGCCCAAACTGATTGAAGACGAAAAAGTATTGTGCAAAAAAGTTGGAATCCCGTTTATTTCTGCTCCCATGCTGCCTTGGGTGAGTGACAACAAAAAATCTTTGGATGAGATTCTCAAACTCGTCGATGCGGGCAAAGGCAAATATTATGTGCATTGCTATCTCGGGGTAGATCGGGCAAATCTGGTCAAAAATTTCATTTCAAAAAGCAGTACTAAAATAAACATCGTCAATACTTTATCCAATACAGGCAGAAAGTTGGATACAATCGCGGCATTTGAAAGAGGTCCAATTCGCAAACTTGAAGAAAAAGTATATCTCACTCCTTTTCCTACCGATGAAGAATACATTTCTTTTATTTTAAGCACCGATGTCAAAACCGTTGTTTCCATTCTCAATCCCGAAAATCCGGACGATACGCTTTGGATTCACAAAGAAGAAAAATTACTTCAATTGTATAAGATGAATTATGTGAACATACCTTTTACCAATAATTTAACAGCCGCGGAAGTAGAATCTAAACTATCAAAAATTGTAGCTTTGCAAAGACCATTAGTCATACATGCGCTCTCAGACAAATCGCCCGGCTTGACAAAATTGGTTGAAGGATATCGCAAACTCGGTCAGGAAAAAGATTCAGGTAAAAATTAAACAGTGCTGAGCTTCCCCAAATGAACAAATTATGGTTGACGAAAAACAATTGAAATACGACAAGGCATATCTGCGGATGGCAAAAGAATGGGGTAAACTTTCCTATTGCAAACGCAAACAGGTAGGTGCCATCATCGTCAAAGACCGCATGATTATTTCGGATGGATACAACGGCACGCCAACCGGTTTTGAGAACATTTGTGAAGATGATGAGAATTACACCAAATGGTATGTGTTGCATGCCGAAGCCAATGCCATACTGAAAGTAGCCGCTTCCACACAATCGTGCAAAGGAGCCACGCTCTACATCACCCTGTCGCCATGTCGTGAATGCAGCAAGCTCATTCATCAGGCAGGAATTGTTCGTTTAGTCTATGAGCAAGCCTATAAAGACACTTCAGGATTGGCGTTTTTAGAACGAGCCGGGGTGCAGTTGACTTTCTTATCTTTGGAAACCGAAGTTTGACATTCCAAACAATTAAAAATTGCTATTCATGAAAATTTCTGATATCCTAAAACCGCTGATTTACGCATCCTTAATTGTTCTTGGAATCGTGATTGGAGGCATTTTAACACCCGGCGGGAATTCCAATTTCTTGGTTAAAAATGCAAAAAAAGAGAAGCTCGCCCGGCTGATTGATTATATCGACAACGAATATGTAGATGACGTAAACACAGACAGCATAGTTGATTTGACGGTCAATTCGATACTCGCCAAATTAGATCCGCATTCAGTGTACATTCCTCAAAAAGAAATGGCTCAAACTGCCGAAAACATGAAAGGCGATTTTGTCGGAATCGGTGTCAATTTCTATTTGTACAAAGACAGCTTGGCAATCATCAATCCCGTTCCGGGAAGTCCGAGTGAAAAAGTAGGTATCAAAGCCGGCGATCGTATTTTGTATGCCGACGAAATCCCTATTTTCGGGAAAAATGTCACCACAGACACGTTGGTCAGTTTGCTCAAAGGAGTCGTAAACAGTTCCGTTAAACTTAAAATATTTCGAAGAGGAAGCAAGAATTTGCTTGATTTTACCATTCAAAGAGACCACATCCCCATCAAAAGTGTCGATGCCGGATACATGCTTACAGACAAAATCGGATACATCAAAATCAATCGATTTGCCGAAAGTACCTACGATGAATTTTTGGAAGCCTTGGAGAAGTTATTGAAACAAAAAATGGAGGCTTTGGTGCTTGATCTTCGCAGCAATCCGGGAGGTTATGTGACCATCGCCGAAAAAATTGCCGATGAGTTTCTACCCAACAAAGCCACAATAGTTACTACCAAAAACAAAAGTGGAAAAATTACCAAGAGTATAGCTACCAGTGGCGGTCGTTTTGAAAACAAACCAATCTACGTGTTGATTGATGAAAATTCAGCTTCGGCGAGCGAGATTGTTGCAGGTGCTTTGCAAGACAACGATGCAGCCACAATTGTCGGCAGGCGTTCGTTCGGCAAAGGCTTGGTTCAGCGTGAAATGGCATTGGGCGACGGCAGTGCCGTTCGCCTGACAATTGCACGATATTACACCCCAACCGGTCGGTCTATTCAACGACCTTATGACCATGGTGTGGACGATTATTACGACGATTTTTACAACCGCTACGACAATGGCGAGATGCAAAATATCGACAGCATCAAAGTCGAAAAAGAATTGAAATACACCACACCAAAAGGTAAAGTAGTCTATGGCGGCGGCGGTATTGTCCCAGACGTTTTTATTCCGCTCGATACCATACACGGCTCTGAAGCACTTCGCTTTTTGGATATGTCCGGCAATTTCAACTTTTTTATGTTTGAGCAGTTGGATCAGAACAGAGCAAAATACCAATCGCTTAAATTGGCTGATTTCAAAAACAAGGAAATCATCACGGATTCTATCGCAAACGAATTTATAGACTACTATGCAGACAGGGGATTGAAGTTAAAATTCAACACTTTCAAAGACAAACTAAAAACCTACCTGGCTGCCAACCTCGCTGGGCAACTCTTTGGAAGTGAAGCCAAATCCGAATTGCTTAATCAAGAAGACACTTTGATTAAAAAAGTAATTGAATTGAATCGAAAATAAATTTGTTCACTCAGGAACTTGCATAATGAAATGCCTGGGCAACCTACCCAATCGCCTGTTTTAAATCAGCCAACAAATCTTCGATGTCTTCGATACCCACACTCAACCGAATCAGTGAATCGACCACCCCCGATTTTTCGCGTTCTGCTTTCGGGATGGAAGCGTGCGTCATACTGGCCGGATGACCCGCTAAAGATTCTACTCCGCCCAAAGATTCTGCAAGTGTAAAAATTTTCAACCGCTCCACAATATTGATGGCTTCCGCATAATCGTTGCCTTTGGTCACGAAAGACAGCATGCCGCCAAAATCTTTCATCTGGGTTTTGGCAATGTTATGGTTCGGGTGATTTTCTAATCCGGGCCAATAGACTTTCTCAATCTTGGGATGATTGGATAAGTATTTTGCCACGGCAGCCGCGTTTTCACAATGCCTTTGCATGCGAAGGTGTAGCGTTTTGATGCCGCGCAAGACCAGAAAACTGTCCATCGGTCCGCAGATGGCACCGCTGGCGTTTTGTATAAAATAGAGCTTTTCAGCTAATTTTTCGTCACTGACAATGAGTGCGCCCATCACCACATCGCTGTGTCCGCCCAAATATTTGGTAGCCGAGTGCATCACGATGTCTGCACCCAACTCAAGTGGTCTTTGCAGATAAGGCGTGGCAAAAGTATTGTCCACCGCGAGCAACAAACCGTTTGCTTTGGCAAGTTTGGATACGGCTTTCAGGTCGATGATGTTCATCATTGGGTTGGTTGGTGTTTCCACCCAAATGAGTTTGGTGTTCTTGTTTATTTTCGCTTCGATGGCATCGATGCTTTGCATGCCGACAAAGTGAAATTGGATGCCGAAAGGTTCAAATATTTGTTTAAAAAGCCGGTACGTCCCGCCGTATAAATCGTTGGTGGAAACCACTTCATCCCCGGGTTTGAGAAGTTTCAATACCGCATCGATGGCGGCAAGACCTGAACCAAAAGCCAAACCGAATTTTCCGCTTTCAATGCTTGCCAAACAGTCTTCCAAAGCTTTGCGCGTCGGGTTGTGGGTACGCGAATACTCAAAACCTTTGTGACCGCCGGGTGTGGTTTGCGCATAGGTAGAAGTTTGATAAATGGGCGGCATCACAGCTCCGTAAGCCAGGTCGTGGTGTTGTCCGCCGTGTATGGTTTTGGTGTTGAATTTCATTTTTACTTTTTAGAATTTAAAAAACGGTCAAATGCAAGTTTGTCAAAGTTTATTGCAGTTGCAAAAATAGGAGGTATTTTTTAGAATAAAGAATTCTTAACAACTACTTATAACCCTCACAAAATTTTTTTCGATGAAAAGATAATTCTCAGGTGGCGTGTATCCATATTTTATTGAATGAATGTGGCATATTCAGCTATTATTTAATAAACCATTAATATGTTTTTGTTTTCCGTTTCTATTATAACCCACGGTTTAAACCGTTGGCTATAAATGGCGTATAATGTATTTGAAATGGTTTTAACCATTTTTATTTTTTATGCGTTCTATAATTTTAATTTACGAACATTTTTTATTTGTTATTTGGCGGTGTTCGTGAATCACCTTTTAAACCAATGCTATTTGGCTGAACTACTTACAATCCTCACACAAACTTTTTCAACGAAAGAATAATTCCCAGGTGCATGCCTTCATGGAAATTGTTGAAAATAATTGCTTTGACTACATTGTCAACCACAAAACCCGAACGTGCCGTAAAGGTTTCGTAGGACTGAAACTTGTGTTCGAGAAAATCTTGTTCGGTTTGGTGAATGGTGTTGTGTAGGAAAGACCTAACTTCTTCCGCCTCTTTTAAAGTGATTTCGTCTGAAGGGAATGTGCCGGGGGCAAAGTTTTTTACAAAACTGTCCGGAACAAATGTTTCGATACCCGAGCGTTTATAAACCAACAGTTGCTGAACCGCTATTACATGTCCGATGTTCCAAAGTATGTTGTTTGAAAAACCTTCGGGTATGTGTAGAAGCTCTTCCAAAGTGAGACTATCGAAAATTTTCTCGAGCAAATCTCGATTTTTATAGTTGACCGAAAAAACAGAATCTAATGCCATGGTTTGATAAATTAAATGAATGAAATTTTACACCCATAAAAGTAAGGAATTTAAGCCAAAAACGATTTTCTTTGCAAAAAATCTGATTGGAATGAAAAAGATTTATCACCTGAAAACCTGCACCAGCTGCAAACGCTTTTTAGACAAGCTTCTGCTTCCTTCTGATGTTGTTTTACAAAACGTCAAATCTCAACCCATTACTGCTACAGAATTAGACCAACTCAAGGCCTTGAGCGGAAGCTACGAAAGTTTGTTCAGCAGAAAATCAAAGCTTTATACCGAGATGGGACTAAAACAGTTAGAACTTACGGAAGACGATTACCGACATTATATTTTAGAACACTACACTTTTTTGAAAAGACCGGTTTGTGTGATCAATCAACAGATTTTCATAGGTCCTTCGGAAGAAAATCTGCTGGCAGTCCGGCAATTAATTTCATCGAATGGATAAAAGAAGTTGGGCGTTGCTTGCCGCCTTTGGAGCCGCATTGATTTACGGATTGAATTTTACCATTGCCAAAGCAGCCATGCCAACGTATGTGCAACCGTATGGATTTATTCTTTTACGCGTTTCGTTTGGGGTTGCTTTTTTTTGGAGTATTTCTTTTTTCGGTCCCAAAGAAAAAATCGACCCAAAAGATTTTCCGAGAATTGGACTCGCGGCTTTGTTTGGGGTGGCTATCAACATGTTGGCGTTTTTCAAGGGATTGAGTTACACCACGCCCATCAGCGCTTCCATCATCATGGTGACCAGCCCGGTGGTGGTGATGCTTTTCTCGTGGCTGTTGGTGGGCGAAAAACTGACTAAGCGAAAAATCATCGGAGTTTTTTTGGGATTGAGCGGTACACTTTTGGTGATACTGCAAGGAAAAACATCGGTTGGTTCGGCTGGAGACCATGTGGTGTTGGGCAATTTCCTCGTTTTTGTGAATGCTTCTTCTTATGCCTTGTACTTGGTTATTGTGCGAAAACTCACCCAAAAATACCATCCGTTTACCTTTATCAAATGGTTTTATTTGGTGGGTTTATTCATGGTTTTGCCTTTTGGCTTAAACGAAGTGTTGGCGATGCAACCCGATAAAATCCCGTTTGCCATCTGGCTCAACATCGGGTTTGTCTTGTTTTTCGCAACCTGTTGCACCTATTTGTTCAATCTTTTTGCCGTGCGAACACTCACGGCGACTGCAGTTGGCGTTTTTATTTACCTTCAGCCGTTGGTTGCCGGAATCCATGCTGTTTTGGTTGGAAGCGATACGTTGAATGGAATGAAAGTTGTATCGGCGATCATCATTTTCTCTGGAGTTTATTTGGTAACCAAACCGAGCAAGTCGTTAGAACGCGGGTAAATCCTTCGGTTTCTTGTCAAACTTGCGCGTGTCTTCCTTGGTCAATATTTTAAAATCTTCGCTGCGGTTTGCATTTTCAAAAGCGGCCAACATGGTGGCAGTCGGTGGCGCGAGTTGACGCGTTTGAAGGTGAATCCAAGCGCCCATCATGTCGCAAGTAGCAATATTTTTTCCTTCGTGGGTATAAAACCGATGCTCAAATTCAAAAAAAGTACCATCTTCCGACAAGCCTTTCACTTCCAAAGAAACCGAAAGCGGCTTGCCCGGAAACACTTCGCGGAAATAATAAATGTGCTCATAGAAAACTACCGGACTCAGTTGGTTTTGTGCCATTTGATTGAGCGTGAGTCCCAAACTGTTGAGAAATTCCATGCGGGTGTGGCTCATCATGTTGACGTATGCGGAATTGGCCAAGTGACGGTTGGCATCCAAATCAGACCAACGAACTTCAAAATTTTTGATAAACATCTTTTATTTGTTAATTTGCCTCAAAAATAAGATGTCCGTATCAAACTTTCCTTATCATCCGCCATTTATTTTCCGAAACGGACACCTTTCTACCATCTTCAGTGCGCTTTTCCGAAATGTAAAAGGCGTTGTTTACCACAGAGAACGACTTGAGCTTTCGGATGGCGATTTTTTGGATCTGGATTGGTCTTTTTCGGAGCCAAAATCCGATAGGGTGTTGGTGCTTCTTCACGGTTTGGAAGGCGACTCAACCCGACCGTATATGCTCGGAATGGTCAAGGAATTCAATCGGTGCGGCTGGGATGTGGTTTCGGTCAATTTCAGAGGTTGCAGCGGTGTCCCCAACCGTTTGTACAAGAGTTATCACGGTGGCGCAACCGACGATTTGGATTCGGTTTTGCAACATATTCAAGAAAATAAAAACTATCACAGAATTGGATTGGCGGGATTTAGTTTGGGTGCTAATTTGCTATTGAAATATTTGGGCGAAGGAAGAAAATATCCGAGTGAATTGGTTGGAGGTGTGGCAGTTTCCGTGCCTTGTTCGCTTAAAACTTCATTGGAGCAGCTCAATCTTCCATCAAATTTTGTCTATCGAATGAAATTTTTAGCCCAATTAAAAAAGAAATTGAGGCAAAAGTTTCAAATGTTCCCCGAAAGATTTCCCGAGGGATTTCCGCAAATCAAAACATTGATAGATTTTGACAATTGCTATACGTCCAAAGCGCACGGTTTTCTGGACGCAAACGATTATTACCGGAAAAACAGTTGTTTAGATTATTTGCCACGCATTCAACATCCGATTTTAATACTAAATGCAAGAAACGATTCCTTTTTGTCAGGTGATTGTTACCCGATCGAATCGGCCAAACAAAATTCTAATATTCATTTGCAAATAACCGAGTATGGTGGTCATGTGGGTTTTGTAGCTGCGGGAAGTGTATTTTACAGCGAACAACGCGCGACAGATTTTTTCGGAACTTTGATTTAATGCCGCTTCGTTTCCCCAATTTTTTATAAATTAGCGACAACCAAAAAACACAAAATCATGTCAACGCGTATTTCCATTTTATTTAGTTTTCTACTGCTCATCGCCTGTAATGACAGCAAAAAATCTGATGCCTCTGAGTCGGTTTCAACGCCAGAGCAAACAGCAACAACCCTCAAAAAAGGAAGTGGTATCGGCCCTGTAAAGGCATTCCGCCTCCCAGATGAAGTTGATGCTGCAATGGCTGAAACAGGCAAACAAGTCTTTACCCAAAAATGTACGGCCTGCCACATCATCGGTAAAAAATTGATTGGACCCGACCTGACAGGCGTGGTGGACAGACGGCGTCCGGAGTGGATCATGAACATGATTATGAACCCCATCGAAATGTTGTCTAAAGACCCGGAAGCCAAAGCCTTGCTAGCAGAATACAACAACCTTCCGATGACCAATCAAAACGTTCCGCAGGATGAAGCAAGAGCTTTGTTGGAATATTTTAGAACGCTTCAATAGCTGTTTCAGGTTTCAGTTTTATGCTTCTTTCTACCTGAGTTTTGTTTCCCCGCTTGCAGGTAGGCAGGTTATTTCAAGAAAATTCAGACTACTGACTCCCTGTATTTCTTTAAAAAAACGTTGTCGTTTTATTCGAATTATTCCGTTGGGTTGATTAATTTTACACGTCTTTAGAATATCAACTTGACGGATAATTAATTTTTATAAAACATTATAAATGAAACGTTTGTATTTTCTTGTTGCAATTTTGCACCTCAGTTTTTCCTCCTTTGCACAATTGCAAGGAACCTTAGAAGCCGCAAGTGCTTACAGTTTTAACCTCGAAACCCCCGGTGTCAATGTCAGAGGCTATATATTCTTAACGGAAAAACTTCATTTGGGACTGGAATACACCCATCTTTTTGAAAAGACAGACCACGTAGGCGAAGAGAAAATTGAAACTTCTGCCAATGTGTTTGATTTAAACACCAACTACTTTTTTGAATTGACCCCTCACTTGGCGTTCTATTCCATAGTCGGGTTAGATTATTCGCGGGAAACAGAGCATGTTTCCATTTTGGATGAAAGAGAAAAGATAAAAGACGATGCCATCGGTTATAACCTAGGGGGCGGATTTGAAGTGCCAATTTCAGAACATTTTGCCGTGATTGCCGAATACACCCATACCTTTAGCGATTTGCACGACAACATCGCTTTTGTCGGTGTGGTGTATGAATGGGGAACGCATAAAAAACACGGCGAACATTCGAAGTCGGAATGATGTGATTCAATATCTAATTTGACCGTTGTGCAACATCCCATATTTTCCTTGAAAACGGAAATAATTTCTTCTGCTAACGAAGAAAAAAGACTCTGAAATTCAATAATTTTACAAAATATAAATCATTGAATTTCAAAATATTAAAAAAGTTAGTCAGAAACTTTTAAGTAAATTAATATCTCGAATGAAGAATATTTTAAGCTGTATACTTATAATGAACCTTGCTATTTTTTATGGCCAAAATAGCAGTACTATTTATCCAGAAGGAATTTACAATTCTCACGAGTATTTCATAAATAAAAAACCAACTACCAAAAATTCTATTTCGGCTAAACAGGGTAAAAATATAATTATCACCACATATAGAATAAAGAACGGCGATGGAATTAAAATTAAAAATGCATTTGCCGTTTCGGATGGTCAACACGTTTATGTTCGGACAAATGCGATGCTCCAACACCTAACTAATTCAAAATTTGATAAACCGAATGCAGGAGATAAAGACTATTCTTTAGCACATTTGGTTAATAATGATTATCTTTATTTTGAAGTGTTTTTTCAAAGTAAATTGGTAAGAACTTTGGGAGTTGGAAAAGTATATTTATCAGGAATTATTTATGAAAATTCTACTGGTAAATTCACAATTTTAGAAACAACAAAAGACTTGGAAATTGTCTTGGGAGAGATGATATATAATGAGAAAGGAGAAGGAAGTCTTAGAATTAATGGAAAAAATATTGACATTGCCCGGAAAGAAATATTGAGATTATTTAGAAGTGAATGAAGACCACGACACAGCAATGACCATAAGTAATTGCTTGTTCCCCCTCTTCTGTAAATTTCCGAGACTCCGCTCAGCTTCGGGGTCAATTTGGTTTGTGGTTACACCGTTAAGTGTAATCCACGCATCCACTCATAGCCGGGCAGTCGGCGATAAATTTACTTCGGTAAATTTGCTAAAATATCTTCTACTGTTGATCTTTTTGTATAATCAGGATCAAAATGCCGCCACACGATTTTCGCATTTTTATCGATGATGAAAGTAGCCGGAATAGGTAATTGTTCGCTGTCATCGGAATGAGCTTCTTTGAGTTTGGCACCGAGCATGGAATTATACATTAAACGATGAATAATACTCGGTTTAAAATAAACATCGAACAGCTTCGATATTTTATAATCTTCATCGAATAACAATCGGAACGAAGCCTTTGTTTTATCTGCCGTGAGTTTTAGAAATTCAGATTTTTCGGGAGAAATGGCAACCACCTGGGCACCTTTCGCGTAGATTTTATCCAAGCTTGCTTCTAATTTTTTCAGGTGTTTGTTGCACACTGGACACCAATGTCCGCGATAGAAAATAATGACCAATGAACCTTTTTGCAGTGCTTCCTTTAGCTCGAAAGATTCGCCATGCAAATCGGTAGCAGTAAAATTTTTAACGACTTCTCCTATTTGTAATCCGGAGGCGTCTTTTGCTGATCGAAACGTTTTTGTTGCCATAAATGTGTTGAAATAGATTTTTTAGAAAGTCACAAATGTCTAAATAGTCGGATGCGGTGATTAAAAATAACGAAATTTCAAAATCTATTTCCAGTTTTTAAAAGGTTGTTGACTGAGTTTTGAATTGTAATATTTCAAATCGCCGGTTACTTCTTTTCCCAACCATTCAGGTTTATCAAAAGTTTCATCAATCGCAGCTAGTTCTATTTCGGCAATTACCAGTCCTTCGTTAGCACCCATAAACACATCTACTTCAAAAAAATGCACCCCCACAAGCACTTCAAATCGACGTTTTTGGATGATGCCTTCTTCGCATAAATTCATCAATTCCAAAGCCTGACCAACAGGAATTTCCTTTTCCCATTCAAATCTGGAAATGCCTCGCGCGTCAGACCTTCCTTTGACGGTCAGCCAACCTTGATTGTCTCTGACCCGAACCCTTACCGTGCGATCGGGATGGGTATTGAGAAACCCCTGCGAGATTAAATAACTTCGGGTTGCTTCTTGTTCAAATTGATTGGAGTTTACCAAAAATTTTCTTTCTATTTCTATCATAAGTTTTACTTAAAAAGGTAAAAGGTCAATTCTGATCTAAAGATAAAACGCTTTAGACAATTTATCTTACAGTCATCATAAAAAGAAATAAAATAATTTGAAAGGTTTTCAAACAAAGCCTAACTTTGTTTCAAACACTTACAGACCACTTATGAAAACCGATCAATTCCAATCACCTGATTATTATCAACTTGACGATTTACTGACTGAGGAGCATTTATTGGTTCGGCAATCTGCCCGCGATTGGGTCAAGCGCGAAGTAACGCCAATTATTGAAGATTATGCCCAACGCGCGCAATTTCCCAAACAACTCATCAAAGGATTGGCTGAGATTGGCGCTTTCGGACCGTATATTCCCGAAGAATACGGAGGCGCAGGTTTGGATCAGATTTCATACGGGCTAATCATGCAAGAAATAGAACGCGGTGATTCGGGCATTCGCTCTACAGCTTCTGTTCAATCTTCTTTGGTGATGTACCCGATTTGGAAATACGGCACGGAAGTTCAACGTCAAAAATTCTTACCGAAATTAGCTTCCGGCGAAATGATCGGATGCTTTGGTTTGACCGAACCCGATCACGGGTCCAATCCCGGCGGAATGGTTACCAACTTTAAAGACAAAGGCGATTACTTTTTGCTCAACGGAGCCAAAATGTGGATTTCCAATGCGCCTTTTGCCGATGTGGCGGTGGTTTGGGCAAAAGACGAAACCGGACGTATCCACGGATTGTTGGTCGAACGCGGTATGGAAGGTTTTTCAACACCCGAAACGCACAACAAATGGTCGCTCAGGGCTTCTGCAACCGGCGAATTGATTTTTGACAATGTGAAAATTCCGAAGGAAAATTTGCTCCCCGGCAAAAGCGGCTTGGGCGCACCGCTCGGTTGTTTGGATTCTGCGCGTTACGGCATTGCCTGGGGGGCGATCGGCGCGGCGATGGACTGTTATGACACCGCTTTGCGATATGCCAAAGAGCGAATTCAATTTGACAAACCCATTGGTGCTACGCAACTCCAACAAAAAAAATTAGCCGAAATGATTACCGAAATCACCAAAGCGCAGTTGTTGGCATGGCGGTTGGGTGTTTTACGCGAGCAGGGAAAGGCAACGACTGCCCAAATATCGATGGCAAAACGAAACAATGTCAACATGGCAATCGAAATTGCAAGAGAAGCCCGTCAGATATTGGGTGGTATGGGCATCACCGGTGAATATTCAATCATGCGCCACATGATGAACCTCGAGTCTGTCATCACCTACGAAGGCACACACGACATTCATTTGCTCATCACCGGAAACGATATCACGGGGTTGCAGGCTTTTAAGTAAAATTTTTTCAAATTCAAAAAAATGAGTACCCAACAAATCACAGGAATTCATTTGTTGTCATTTATAATTTTGACAGTATTGCTTTTTTTCACATCGGAATTTTTGCTTAAAACTTTTGCTTCCGGAATACACACTGTCGAGATGTGGATCAATTTGATAGTTTACGGGACTATTGGAATCTTAATTCTAAACGTAACATCGTGTTTGATTTTCTTAAGAAAACAATCTAAATCATAAGCTGTAAGAGGTGTTTATTCTCCAGGCATCGAAAGCAAAACACTCACCGCGTTGCCACCAAACCCGACGGCATTTACCATTACTTTTCTGATTTTTTCAGGAAGTTTTTGATTTTCGAGATATGGAATCGAAATAAATTTTTGATTTTGTATCATCAACAACGCCAACTCCACGCTCAACAATCCGCTTGCGCCAAAGGTGTGACCGATTTTCCATTTGTTGGTGGTGAGTGCGGGAATTTTGTCAAGAAAAACTTTTTGAATTGCTCTAAATTCAGAGCTATCTCCTTTGATTGTTCCCGGCGCGTGCATCACAATCACGTCAACCGATTCGGGCGAAATCCCGTTTAAAGCCATCCGCATCGACTTTTGAAAACATTGCGCATCTGATGAGATAGAAACCGGATGTGTGAGCGTTTCGGTCGCGTAGCCCAAACCTTCCACTATTGCAATGCTTTTTTCAGAAACCCCCTTTTCCAAACAGATTGCAGAAGCACCTTCACCCAAAATCATACTGTTTTCTTTTTTGTTCAAATCAAATGCTTTGCAAGGAAATGCTTGATTTGACTTTGCGTATATTTTTAATGCCCGCATTTGTGCAATCGTAAATCCGGTGAGAGAAGCCTCGCTTCCGCCAACCAAAAACTTGTCTGCCATACCGGCTCGCAACCACGCAACCCCGTTTAGCAAGGCGTGTAAAGCCGTCGAACAAGTGATAGAATGGCTGATGTCCGGCCCCGAAATTTGCAAGTCGTGCGCCACCCAAGAAGAAATATTTCCCAAAGTTGTGGTTGGAGAAGTAACGACCTCACAACGCCCGGTTTGAAGGTATTCGCTGTGATGAGATTCAAAAAGTGCGGTTGCGCCTCGCGATGACCCAAAATTCACCCCGATGCGTTTCTGCTTTTCCCAATCGGTCTGTTTGAGCGCATTTCGACTCACGAAAATGGCATACAACACCGATAAATCCAATTGTTTGAAATGTGGATTTGAATTTTTAAGCTCGGTAATTTTATCAGCTTCTGTCTGGTTTAATGATCCCACCCAAGCATCAAAATGAGCAAAAATACGCTTATTCAAAAAGTGTTTAGAATTTTGATAGTTTTTCCAAACTTCCAACGGATTGCTTCCCAATGGTGAAATGGATGAATATGCCGTGATAGAAATCGCTTGCTCCATGCGTCTGTTTTTTATGCTTTTTTCGGTCACATGAAACGTACAAAACCCTGTGTTTTGTTTATGATTTATGAGTCAGGGACGTTTCAAAGTAAGATTTTGTTCTGCAAATATCCAAACTTTTTTAAGGACTATTTGCAAAATTGAAAGCAAAAGCAGGTTGAAAACAGGAATTTAGGATTCAAGCAAAGCAAATCGACAAGCACTCAGTTCTTAAGCTTGGTATAGACACAAAAGAATAGAATCCATTTTCTTTTCTCCCAAGCCGATTTGTTCAATCAACTTCCATTTTTTATCTGAAAAATAAATTTTAAGCGGCTGATTTTGTTTGTTAATAAATGGGAACGCTTTCAAAAGTTTTTCGTCCCAAATTTTGTGATACCGAACTAAGTCATCCGGATAGACCACCTTTCTTTCAGTGCCTTCTTCGCAAGCTTCAAAAGGTTCCGTTATGTTCAGATAGCCATAGTCGTCTGTGAGTTGCTCTCCCGGTAGAATATCGCGAATGGCAATTTCAAAATCATAAGCCGTCGATAGACAATTGGAATTAAAACTGTGGTTGACATATTTGGCTATGTCCCAACAAAGTACATGCTCGCCCTTGTTGTTTCTAAAGGAATATACGTCAATCAATTTTTGAATTGGCAATGAGAATTTTTCGACTTCCTCCGATGAGAAAATCATATCCAATTCGTCTTGAATCCAAGTAATTGTTCCCATTGGGATTAGTTTTTTGGCAACTACGCCATAGCCGATTTCATCGTTGATGAACCGCACCTCAGTATCGGGGTGAATCATAAATTGACAGAAAGAATTAAGTCAAAAATAAATTAAAAACAACCGTGAAATTTTAATCAAATTTAAACGAATTTTTCAATTGCCAATAGAATGGTGTCATAAATTTTTTGTAAAGATTTATTGGTAATCACATACGGTGGCAAAACATAGACAATGTTTCCTACGGGTCTCAAAATGATACCATTATCGATGAAGAATTGATAGAGATTGTTCCTTAATTCGCCGTAATACGAATTTTCCCCTTCGGTTTTCAGTTCGACAGCCATGATGACGCCAAGTATTCGGATTTCCGATATTTTTGAATGATTGTCGTGAATCTGTTTAAAGGTTTGATGACACGTATTGATGCGGGCGATATTTTGTTGCATAGGTATGGAAAGCAACAGCTCGATGCTCGCCAAAGCCGCTGCGCATCCTGTCGGGTTAGCTGTGAATGAATGCCCGTGAAACAAAGCCTTGTTGATGTCATCGTCATAAAATGCTTCAAAAATATTTTCAGAAGTTGTCGTAATCGACATTGGAATGGTTCCTCCTGTAAGTGCTTTAGAAAGGCACATCATATCAGGTTGCTCAGCCAAATAATCGCAGGCAAAATTCTTTCCCGTTTTCCCAAAACCGGTCATCACTTCATCAGCAATGGTCAACACTTGGCGTGATTTACATAAAGCAATCAGTTTGTCTAAAGCCTCTGGCGCATACATTTGCATGCCTGCCGCACCTTGCACCAAGGGCTCAAAAATGAAGGCAGCAACATCTTTTGAATTGAGAATCTCTGTCAGTTTTTCAATGCATTCTTTTTCCATTCCTTTTTTCGGTATCGGAATTCGAACGACTTCAATCAATCGTTCTTCAAATGCTTGGGTAAATAATCCAATGCCCGAAACTGCCATCGCACCAAAGGTATCCCCGTGAAAGGCATCTTCAAATGCGATTAAGACTGTTCTCTTCTGACCCTTGTTGAGGTGATATTGAAAAGCCATTTTGATTGCAACTTCTACGGCTGTCGAACCGTTGTCCGAGAAAAACAACCTTTGTTGATTATCCGGCAAAAGAGGCAGTAGTTTTTTGGCCAATTTGATGGCGGGTGTATGGGTAAATCCACCAAAAAGCACGTGTTCAAGGGTAATCAATTGTTCGTGAATTTTTTCTGCCAAATATTCGTTGGCATGCCCAAATGGATTTACCCACCAAGAAGCTATGGCATCGATGTATTCTTTTCCGTCTTTATCCCACAGTAGCGCGCCTTTACCTCTGACAATACAAATGGGCGGTTCGGCAGTTTTGTGTTGGGTGTAAGGATGCCATAGGTGATTTTTGTCAATATTATAAAAAATCATTTTGAAGGTTCGGGTATTAGTTTCTTTAATATGGGTTTGAGTTGTTTTGCATATTTTGATACGATTGTGGAATTAATTTCTTCCTCGTCACCAACACGTCCGATGATGTTTACACCGCTCATTTTTTCAATGATGTTTTCAGTCGATGGGTTTCGATTTCCATTGAAGAGAATTCCTATGTTCATCAATTTTCTGGATTTTAAAATCGCTACGGTCATCAAAGTGTGGTTGATACTGCCCAAATAATGTTTTGAAACGACCAAAACAAAATCCTCGGGTCTTATCAAATCTATGACCGTGTTTTGGTTATTAAACGGCACCAACAATCCGCCGGCACCTTCAACAACCAATCGGTTTATTGTTTTTGGTCGCTTAATATCATCCAACTTGATTTCAACTTGTTCTAATTCCGCAGCCGCGTGTGGGCTCATCGGGTTATTTAAACGAAATGCTTCCGGATGAAAAACTGTTTTTTTGTTGCTGACGAGGGAGGTTACCGTTTGCGTGTCTGTCCAACCCAAATTTCCTGCTTGAATGGGTTTCCAATAATCTGACTGCAAAGCTTCTACAACAATTGCCGAAACGATCGTTTTGCCTACATCTGTTCCGATACCTGTGATAAAAACGTTCATTTTCTCAAAATAATATCTGTGATGTCAGCTTGTAAGAAACTATCGATGATGCAATCTGACAAATGCAAAGCCTGACCGGGTGAATTGGGATTGTCATAGCCGAAGCAGAATATTCCGGCGGCCTTTGCCGCCTTGATTCCATTGGTAGAATCTTCAATGACAACCGCTTGATGCGGTTGAGACTGCGTTTTTTGAAGTGCGGTCAAAAAAATTTCCGGATGGGGTTTGGATTGAATAAATTCCGCACCGCTGATGCGATGATCAAAATATTTTTCGAGCGAAAACAATTTGAGGACTTTGTCGATGCTTTTTCGCTCCGAAGAAGAAGCCAAAACCAATCGGATTTTGTGCGTGTGTAAGTCTTCTATCAATTCCCGAACGCCTGCAATCGGCTCAACCGGGGTTTGATCTAAAATGTCAAAATAGGATTCAAGCCCCATTTCCATCAATTCTTCCACCGAATAAGGTAATTCGTATTGCGTTTTTAGGATTTGCCACATGTTTTTGGACGATGTTCCGATAAACTGCTGCGCCTGCGTTTCAGTAAGTGAAAATCCTAATTTGTCGGTCAGTTTTTTTTGTGAAATGTAATGAAGTGGCTCGCTGTCGATAATCACACCATCCATATCAAAGATAACGGTTTGGGTCATTTTTTTGGGTTGAACTACAAAGATATAATTTTAAATAATAACCCCCAATATACAGGGAATCGTTTTATAAGATTGATCATTAGTCAAGGAGGTTGCAAAGTATATATTTGAATGTTCAAAAAGCATTGTTTTTTTTAAAATCTGTCTTTAGGTTAAATTCGTATTTTTGAGCGAAGAAAACACAAAAAGTGAAAGCATCCGAACAGACAACGCCATTAATGAAACAATACAACAGCATCAAAGCAAAGTATCCCGATGCCTTGTTGCTGTTCAGAGTAGGTGATTTTTACGAGACTTTTGGGGAAGATGCCGTTCGTGCGAGTAAAATATTAGATATCGTGCTCACCAAGCGCGGCGCGGGCTCGGCGAGCGAAACGGCCTTGGCGGGTTTTCCGCATCATTCGCTTAACACCTATCTGCCCAAATTGGTCAAAGCCGGTTTACGCGTTGCCATCTGCGACCAACTCGAAGACCCAAAACTCACCAAAACCATTGTCAAACGCGGGGTCACCGAGCTCATCACACCCGGTGTGGCATTCAACGATGAGGTTTTGCAGTCGAAAAGCAACAATTTTTTGTGTGCCGTTCATTTTGGACTTCAACGCATTGGCATTGCTTTTCTCGATATTTCTACCGGTGAGTTTCTGACTACCCAAGGAGACGAATCACTTATTGATAAGCTGCTTCAGAATTTTTCTCCCAGTGAAATTCTCATTTCCAAACCCAAGAAAAAGTCATTTGCAGACGCATTTGGGGATGCACACCACACTTTTTACTTAGAAGACTGGGCTTATCAAATTGATTTTTCGAGAGAAATTCTCACCCGACATTTTCAAACGCAGTCGCTCAAAGGATTTGGTATCGAATCTCTTGAAGAAGGTATCGTGGCTTCAGGTGCCATTTTGCATTACCTTTCCGAAACCCAACATCACCGGTTGCAACATATTTCTGCCATCCACCGCATTCCCGAAGAAGAATATGTATGGATGGATCGCTTTACCATGCGCAACCTCGAATTGTATTTTACGCCACATCCGGGAGGCACTACTTTACTCGATGTCATGGACAAAACCATTACGCCCATGGGAGCGCGGATGCTGAAACGCTGGATAGCGATGCCGCTTAAGCATATAAAAAAAATAGAACGACGACTCAATGTAGTCGCACACTTTCTGGCTTCGGAAATCGAACTGCAAACCGTTCGGAAACAACTCAAACAAACCGGTGATCTGGAACGATTACTATCCAAAGCTGCGACTGCAAAAATATCGCCTCGGGAGGTTTATCAACTCTATCTTTCGTTGGAGTCG
>PHDQ01000253.1 GCA_002841025.1 Bacteroidetes bacterium HGW-Bacteroidetes-13
CCCATTCCTGCCAATCAATTGCATCCTGCTTTAGCGGGATGATTATAGGTATAACAATCAAAAAAAGGCTTTAGCCAAACTATTCATCCTCAAATTTTTAAATTCAGCATCAATATTGAGCGTCAAATGATAAATTTTCAAAAGTCATTTTATAACAACAAAAAGCTATTTTCCAAGTTAGTTTGTCACACAAATATATCAAACAAATTCGGAAGGCATTACTTAAATAATCCCCTTGGTTGTTGGCAAAACCATCTTTTCGGCATCGCGTTTGACAGCCGCTTTGACAGCCTTGGCAAAAGCTTTGAAAATAGCTTCTATCTTGTGGTGTTCATTTGTGCCTTCCGCTTTGATGTTGAGATTGGCTTTCGCCCCGTCGGTGAAGGATTTGAAAAAATGATAGAACATTTCGGTCGGCATTTTCCCAATCATTTCACGTTTGAATTCTGCCTCCCAAACCAACCAGTTTCTCCCGCCAAAATCGATGGCAACCTGCGCCAAACAATCGTCCATTGGCAAGCAAAAACCATAGCGCTCGATGCCCAATTTGTTCCCCAAAGCGCGTCCGAAAACCTCACCCAAAGCGATGGCAGTGTCTTCGATTGTGTGATGTTCGTCAACTTGTAAATCGCCCTTTACACGAATTTCCAAATCCATCTGACCGTGCCGCGCAAGCTGATCGAGCATGTGGTCAAAAAAATCAATCCCTGTTTGGATGTTGCTTTTTCCGGTGCCGTCCAAGTTGAGTTTGATGTAAATATCGGTTTCGTTGGTTTTTCGGTGCAGCTCAGCCTCGCGGGTTTGCAATTTGAGAAAGGTGTAAATCTTTTCCCAATCTGTTGTTTCAAGCGCGATATATTTTTGCAGTTCAGCTTTTTTAACGGAAATTTCACTGGTGCCTAAATTCGTTTGGTTGTTGATGAAAATCGCTTTTGCATTCAGGTTTTTTGCCAATTCGACATCGGTCAATCGATCGCCAATCACAAAAGAGTTTTCGAGATCATAATCTGCTGAAAAATAGCGAGTCAACAAGCCTGTTTTAGGTTTTCGGGTAGGCGCGTTGTCCGTTGGAAAAGTGCGGTCAATCAAGATTTCGTCAAACGTAACGCCTTCATGTTCATAGGTTTTTAAGATAAAATTATGCACAGGCCAAAAGGATTCCTCCGGAAAAGTAGCAGTTCCCAAACCATCTTGGTTGGTAACCATCACCAACTCAAAATCAAGCTCACCGGCAATCTTTGACAGATAAAACAAGGCTTTCGGATAGAATTCGAGTTTTTCAAACGCATCGATTTGCTCGTCAGCCGGTTCTTTGATCATCGTCCCGTCACGGTCGATAAAAAGCACTTTTTTTGCCATTAGTTCAATTGATTTAAGGCGGTTATTAATTTTTCGTTTTCAATTTTTGTCCCGATGGTGATGCGCAAAGTGTTTTGACAAAGCGGTTGCGAACTTCGGTTTCTGGTAACAATTCCTTTTTCCAACAATTGTGTGTATCGCTTGGTGGCATCATCGACCTTAATCAATACAAAATTAGCATCGGTCGGGTATATTTTTTCCACAAAATCGATTTTTTTCAAAGTATCTAACAATATACTTCTCTCTTTCAAAATATTTTGAATCTCTTGTTGAACACCTTCCACATCTAAAATCCTTTCCAATGCTTTGGTTTGCGTCAATTTGTTGACATTGTACGGCGGTTTAATTTTATTGATAACCGCAATGATTTCTGCCGATGCGTAGCAGATTCCCAATCGAATTCCTGCCATTCCATAGGCTTTGGATAGCGTTTGTATGACAATCAAATTTGGAAAATCTTTCAGACGTGTCAACCAACTTGCTTGTTCCGAAAAATCAATATAGGCTTCATCTATAACGACCAAACCCGGAAATTGAACAATCATTTTTTCAATTTCATCAGCAGCAATACCATTCGCAGTGGGGTTGTTCGGCGAACAAATAAACAGGATTTTGGATTGCGAATCAATCGCTTTTACAACTTGAGAAAGGTCGGGTTGAAAATTTTCCAAAAGCAAAATTTCCCGATTTTCCACATTGTTGATTTCAGACAAAACTTCATACATGCCGTAAGTCGGTGGCAACGTGATGATGTTGTCTGTTTTGGGTTCGCAAAATGCCCTAAAAATCAAATCGAGCACCTCATCGCTGCCATTGCCCAAGAGTATGTTTGTCGGATCAACGTTTTTTTGTTTTGCCAATGCATTTTTCAAATTGTATTGCTGTGGGTCAGGGTAGCGGTTGACCCCATTTTCAAAAGGATTTTCGTTGGCATCCAAAAAGACCAGCTCCTGCTCGAAATCTTTAAACTCATCACGGGCAGATGAATATGGCTTGAGACGGAGCACATTGGGACGAACGAGTGCAGAAAGTTTAAAATTTGAAATCATAATTTGCAATTAACTTATAACAAATAACTAATAACAAGTAACAAATAACTTATAACGAACTCAGCCGAAGCGTTACCGCATTTTTATGGGCTTGCAAACCTTCTGCTTCCGCCATGATTTCGATGGTTCTTCCGATACTTTGGATACCTTGTTTGCTTACTTTTTGAAAGGTCATACTTTTCATAAAACTATCCAAATGAACACCGCTGTAATTTTTAGCAAAACCGTTTGTCGGCAGCGTATGATTGGTTCCGGATGCGTAATCTCCCGCACTTTCGGGGGTGTAATTTCCGATAAAAACCGACCCTGCGTTGGCGATGTTATCGATGTAAAAGTCTTGATTTTCGGTACAAATGATCAAATGCTCAGGTCCGTATTCGTCGATGAGTTCCAAAGCAGTTTGGTGGTTGTCCACATAGATCAATTTGGAGTTGGCGATGGATTTTTCGGCTATCGATTTGCGAGGTAAAACTTGGAGTTGGGCTTGAACTTCTTGTTCCACCGCAGCTATCATTTTTTTGGAAGTTGAAACCAAAATCACCTGACTGTCCACTCCGTGTTCGGCCTGACTCAACAAATCGGATGCGACAAAAGAAGGAACGGCACTGTCGTCTGCCACGACCAACAATTCGCTCGGACCGGCAGGCATATCGATGGCAACGCCAAATTGGGTAGCCAACTGTTTGGCAACGGTGACGTATTGATTTCCCGGGCCGAAAATTTTATA
>PHDQ01000020.1 GCA_002841025.1 Bacteroidetes bacterium HGW-Bacteroidetes-13
TGTTGCCATTGGTACTTTATCATTCAGCACTAAACATCAAGCGATAATTTTAAACTTCCGCCTAAGCCTTCTCGAATTATTCGCATCAGAGTCGAAAGTCTTATATCACTTGCGTTATTCTCAATTCTTGAAATATAATTTTTTGTTGTTCCGACTTTTTCCGCAAGCTGTTCTTGTGTCAGATGTTGTTTCTTACGTGCTTCTTGTATTAAGACACCAATTTTGAATGTTTCAAATTCTTCTTGGAATTTCTCACGAGATTTAGTTCCAATTTTCCCGTATTGTTCATCCAAATGGTCATCAAATGATGTTATTCTCTTATCGGTTTTCATAATATTCTCTTTTAAGTCGTTCAGCTTTTTTTATTTCATTTTTGGGTGTTTTCTGCGTTTTCTTTTGAAATCCGCTTAACAAGATAATTAAATTTCCGTCATCGAAAAAACAGAAAATTCTGAAAATTCCGTTTCCAGCTGAAATTCGTATTTCCCAAAGTCCGTCAGTATCCGTAAGGTGTTTTAGAAAATTTTCCGGAACGATTCGGGTAGTTTTAAGAATCAAAAGTGTCCAGTCAATTTTCTTCCGAACAGCAAGCGACTGTTTTGCATAGAAATCCCTAAAATGATTTTCATAAAATCCTATTTCTCTTTTAAAATCGCTCAATTTTATTGAAAATTAGATTGACCACAAAGTTATCTAAATAGGTAACAAACTCCAAATTTATAACCGACTTTTTAAGGTGAAGATGGTTTTTTTAGAATTAATGATTACAGGTCGCTTGGTAACCTGAAAAACTTTGAACCAGCAACCAGTAAAGAGCAACCAGTAACGAGCAACAAGTAACCAGTAAGAAACCTTCTTCCCGGATATAACTTACCAAGGTTTAAAACTAACTAAACCCTTTAAACCACTCCTGAAATTTGTCTCCCAAAATCGGCACTTCTTTGGTCTCACCTTGGATGGCAGCCAGCAGACCAATAATCCAAAGTACCAATATGAAAATATTGAAAGCCCATCCCAAGAAATGAATACCCAATACACCCAAAACTACACTCCCTAATATTTGGGTTAATAAAATCCCGAAAGCTTGGCGGATGTGAAAACTCGTGAACGGGTTTTTGCTCTTGCTGTTGACGATGATGGCAATGATGGTGCCTACCAAAGTGATGTAGCTGATGATGGCCATTGCTTTTCCATCGGATACGGTGTTGTTTTCCATAATATAGTGTGAATTAAATTTATAATTTAAACATTTAATTTTTTGTACTGACAACGTTTTGGTTGCTTGTTGCTTGCTGCTGGTTTACTGGTTTACTGGTTTTCCTACCTGCCTGTCGGCAGGTGGCTAATGATTACTGCGTTCAATTGCCTGAATGAACAAATTGAGTTTTTTACCCAAAATTTCAAGTTGCTCGTGTAAGTCTTCATATAAAGACTTGTTTTCCAAAGAACCCGTTTCAAACAACGTTTCCAAGTGATCTGTTGTTTCATCTTTTGATGCAATCGCAAAAATAAGGAAACGAATATATTCGTTCACGTAACGTCTTCTTCCATATCCCTCTACAATATTTGACCTGATTGATTTGGAAGACCGCCTTATTTGGCTACCGGTTTCATATATGTAAAATTTAATTTTTAGCGGTCATATATGTTATCGCATTTTTGTTTATGGGGTTTGCTTGCGCAAACTTTTGTTAATGGCGATTTCATACATTTCAAATTTTGGCAGTTCGGTCATAGCCATCTTATGTATGGCGACACTTACTTTTCTTGCTCTTTCCCATATTTCAAGTTTTTTATAGCTCATTGCAGGGCTGTTTTCTTGTTTTTACAAATTTTTTAGCCACCTGCCAGTCGTCAGGCTTTGAAACCAGCAACCAGCAACCAGTAACCAGTAACCAGCAACCAGGATCATTCTCCTTTGATTCAATCGTTTCTGGATTTACATTTAACAATCGATCTAAAATTAATTTAATAATTTGATAATGAGTTGGTTATTTGAAAATATTCCGTAAGTTTTGCCTTTTATTTTTTCGTTTATCAGTGCGGAATTTTTTGAGGAAGACAAAATGTTTTCGGTTGTAAAAGTTGAGTTTCCTTCGGGATTGAACAGGCTCAATTTGGCTTCATTCCCGGGAAGTATGACTGAATTTTTGATGCCGAAACGGTTTTTTCCGGCGGTGAGCAACTGGATGGTTTTTTCCGTCCCGAAAAGTCTGTTCAAAATTCCGAAACTACTTTCCAACCCGATGCTGCCAAACGCAGCGTGGTCAAATTCCATTTTCTTGTGTTCGATATCCATCGGGCAATGATCGGAAGTAACCAAGTCAATCAGTCCTTTTTTGACTGCTTTGACCATCGCTTGCCTGTTTGCTTCATTCCGAAGCGGTGGCAATACTTTTTTGTCGCTGTCAAAATCGAACAATGCTTCGTCTGTCAATGCCAAGTTGTTGACAGAAATACTGCAAGTCACATCCAAACCTTTGTCTTTCGCTTTGGCGATGAGCACAACACTTTCCTCACAGGAAATCGTAGGAATGTGCAATTTTCCACCTGTATATTCCAATATCTGCAAGTCGCGCGCTATGCGAAGTGTTTCAGCCAAAACAGGTATGCCGGTAAGTCCGAGTTTGGTTGAGGTTTCGCCCTCGTGCATCACGCCGTCTAAAGACAGGTTGCCATCGTTGGGAAAGGAACAAACCAATCCGCCGAATCCCTGTGCATATTGCAAGGCAAGTTTTAGCAGATAAGCATTGTCAATCGGTTTTTTGTAATCGTAAAAAGCCGTTGCGCCGGCTTTGTGCATATCGAAAATTTCCGCCAGCTCTTTTTGTTGATTCAATTTGGTCAATGCGCCAAAGGGATGAACGGAGGTTGCGTAATTTTTGGTTTTCGATTTGAGGTAAGAAATTTGGCTGTGGGTGTCGGTTACCGGAATCAAATCAGCTTGTAAACCGATGTCAGTAAATCCGCTTTTGGCCGCCGTGTCAAGCCCGTTCTCCAAAGTTTCCCGCTCTTCAAACCCGGGCTCGCCAAACTGTACATTGCTGTCAAACCATCCTTGCGAGAGGTGCAGGTTTTCCAATTGAATGACTTTTGTATTTCCATTAGATTTCAGCGTATTTCCAATTTTTGAAATAATGCCGTTTTCAATCAAAACATCCTGAATTTTCAAATGATAAGGGCTGTCCGGATCGATGATGGTGGCAGATTTGAGCAGTATGTTCATGGGATATATTTAAGTATCAAAGTTTCAGCCACTAAAAATAACAATGCAAAAATAACAAACCATTTCCAAAACGGCTTGCCTTCGCCCTGAGATTTTAATTCGGACAGCAGCTCGGTGGTCGAATCATAACTTTCCAATGGGCTGTTTTGAAATAGATTGTTGTTCAACGCGCGCACGTTTTCCTTTCGGTCGTCATTGAACGCAATTGTTTTGATGGCTTTGTCTTTCAGTACAACATCATAAAGTCCCGCGATTTTCGGAAATTCATCAAAGGTCAGTGAGACCTTGTTATTCTGTCGATTCTGAAGCGGAATATAATCCGAATCGGTATTTTTCAAGGTCAAGACCTCATCTTTATCCAAGTTTAGTTCTACATCAATGGTGTTGGTTTTGCCGAGCAAATAGTAGGGTTTCTGGATGGAAAAACTTTGTTGTGCGACTTTGTAAAAACTCGGAACAATCAGCGGACTGTTTTTAAAATTGCTGTTGGCAGTTTGTAAAGATGCTGTAATCAGGTAGATATTTGTCTCTGGATTGGCAAAAAAGGCATCGCCGTTTTCGAAACTCAAAATTTTGGCGGAAGTTGAACTGTTGAATGGGTAATAAAAAGCAACCTTCGGATAATCGAAGTTTTGAATAGATTTTTCAAATACATCATCGAAAAGTGGATGCGAAAAATTGATGCCGGTGATTCTTTTTTCCGTTTCTATTTTTTTGGAAATGTTGCCGAGATTCAGATTTCGAAAAAATAAATTATAGACATTGATATCCGTGTTTTCGGGTAAAATAACCAACAGACTGCCTCCGTTTTGGTGAAATTTCACCAGCGATTCCAGCAGTCCGGACGTGAAGGCATTCAACTCGTTGAGCACGATTAGATTCTGCGCCATCAAGTCTGTGAAGTCTGCTTTTTCGGGCGCAAAAAAGTTGAGGTCAAATTCATCCGCTGTATAAATTTTTTTAAGAAAATTGGTGTCTGCATCGCCCAGCACGCCAATTTTTATTTTTTTGGAATAGTCGTTTGCAAAATACAACCGGTTGTCGAAATACAAGCCGTTGTCTTCAATTTGTACAAAACCATTGATGATATCCTTTTTTGGAATGGTAAATTCTGTGGTTTCCGTTTTGTTTTCTTCGATAGTCAAACTTGATTTTCCGGCTAATACTTTATCGACAAACAGCGAAACTGGTATATCTTTGACAGCAGCTTTTGATTTTATCCACACCTTGATTTTCAGGTTTTCATTTTCACCATTTTGGATGCGCAAACTGTCTATTGACACATTGGTTTGGTTGATACTTTGTTGGATAGCATAGCGGATTTTTAGTTCGACAGAATTTATCGAATCAAAGTCGGCAGGTGAAAAATTTTGAAAATCCGAGATAATGAGCAAGTTGTTTTGACCTGCTGTATGATTTGAAAACACCTGATTTGCCTTCAGCATCAATTCTTTTGCACTGAAAGGTTGATTGGTATAGGTGAGCTCGAGCAATTCGTTCTTAATATTTTCTAAAGTGATGTTTTGAAAAGTTTGATCGTTTGTCTGCAAAGTAACGGGTATGTCTTGCGGGAAATCCGACAACAAATCTTGCACGGCTCTCGGCAGCAACGGGCCGTTTTTTCCCAAAGCTTGCATGCTGAACGAATTGTCTAAATAAATAAAGGTTTTCGAATCGTTGAGTGATTTTTCGGCAGACGGAAAATAGGGTTGCGCAAAGGCAAAAATGATGCAGCCCAAAGCCAATAACCGCATCGCCAACGTCAACCATTTTTTAAGAACTGAACTTTTGCGCGTTTGCTGTTGAATCTGTTTGAGCAATTCGACGTTGGTGAAATATTCCTTCTGAAATTTTCGGAGCTTAAACAAGTGAACAACAATCGGAATGACCAAAAGAATGAGAAAATATAGAATTCCGGGTTGTCTGAAAAGCATTTTTATCAAATTTTACCAAAGATAGGAATTAGTTAATTTGAAAATGTAACAATGTGGAGATGTATCAATTTGAAAATGCGGGAATCATCAAATCATCAAATCATCAAATCATCAAATCATCAAATCATCAAATCATCAAATCATCAAATCATCACATCATCAAATCATCAAATCATCACATCATCACATCATCACATCATCGCATCATCAAATCATCAAATCATCGCATCATCAAATCATCACATCATCGCATCATCAAATCTATTTATTCAAATACATCTTTCTTCGTGCATACAACTCATAAAACTGATCATCGCGCAGGTTTTCGATAAACAAAATACTTTCTCCGGTACTCTTCATCTCCGGTCCGAGTTTTTTGTTGACATTTTTAAATTTATTGAACGAAAACACCGGTTGTTTGATGGCAAAACCTTTGAGTTTCGGATTGAATTTGAAGTCCGTAACCTTGTTGACACCAAGCATGACTTTGGTGGCGTAATTCACATACGGTTCGCCATAGGCTTTCGAGATAAATGGAACGGTTCGCGAAGCACGCGGATTGGCTTCGATGATATAAACAACGTCGTCTTTGATGGCAAATTGAATGTTGATAAGTCCAACCGTATGGAGAGCCAAGGCAATTTTTTTTGTGTGATCTTTGATTTGTTGCAAGACCAATTCTCCCAAATTGAAGGGAGGAAGCGTTGCATTTGAATCTCCGGAGTGGATGCCACACGGTTCGATGTGTTCCATAATCCCGATGATGTAAACATTTTCCCCGTCACAAATGGCATCAGCTTCGGCTTCGATGGCGCCGTCTAAATAATGGTCGAGCAGCAGTTTGTTATTTGGAATTTTTCGAAGTAAATCGACCACTGTTTCTTCCAATTCCTGTTTGTTGATGACGATTTTCATGCCTTGACCACCCAACACATACGAAGGCCTTACCAAAAGCGGAAAGGTCAGTTTGTCTGAAAGTGTCAGGGCCTCTTCGGCGGTTTCCGCCACACCAAACGGCGGATAGGGAATGTTGTTCTCTTGAAGTAATTTGGAGAAACTTCCGCGATCTTCGGCCAAATCCAACGACTCAAAGGTGGTTCCAATTATTTTCACACCATATCGGCTCAACTTTTCTGCCAATTTCAACGCGGTTTGTCCGCCGAGCTGTACAATCACGCCTTCCGGTTTTTCGTGTAGGATGATATCGTACAGATGTTCCCAAAATACGGGTTCAAAATAGAGTTTATCCGCAATGTCGAAATCGGTGGAAACGGTCTCCGGATTGCAATTGATCATGATGGTTTCGTAACCACACTCTGCCGCAGCCAAAACACCGTGCACGCAGCAATAATCAAACTCGATACCTTGTCCGATTCGGTTAGGGCCGGAACCCAAAACAATGATTTTTTTCTTGTCGGAAACTTTGCTCTCATTGTCGGTAAACCTTCTTCCGTCGGCAGTTTCGCAATCGGCTTCAAAAGTAGAATAATAATAAGGCGTTTGTGCTTTGAATTCAGCCGCGCAGGTATCCACGAGTTTATAAACCCGATTGATGTTGAAATCCATCCGCTTTTGATGAACTTTACTTTCCACGCAGTCGAGCATGTGCGCAATCTGACGATCGGCAAAACCTTTTTGTTTGGCTTCGAGTAGCAATTCCCTTGGCAGCGTTTCCAAACTAAAGTTTTCAATTTCCTTTTCGAGAAAATGCAATTCCTCAAATTGTTTGAGAAACCATAGGTCAATTTTAGTGATTTCATGAATCCGACTCAATGGGATGCCTATTTGTATGGCATCGTAAATCACAAACACCCGATCCCAACTCGCGAAGGTGAGTTTTTCGATGATTTTTTCATAATTGGTCAATCCTTTGCCGTCTGCGCCCAACCCGTTTCTTTTGATTTCAAGCGATTGGGTTGCTTTGTGCAAGGCTTCTTGGAACGAGCGTCCGATGGCCATTACTTCGCCCACCGATTTCATTTGCAATCCCAACGTACGGTCGGAGCCTTCAAATTTATCGAAATTCCAACGCGGAATTTTGACGATAACATAGTCGAGCGTAGGCTCAAAAAGGGCTGAAGTTGATTTGGTGATTTGGTTGTCAAGTTCATCCAAACTGTAACCGATGGCCAATTTGGTGGCAATTTTCGCGATGGGATATCCGGTTGCTTTTGAAGCCAAAGCTGAGGAACGAGAAACGCGTGGGTTTATTTCGATGGCAATGATGTCTTCTTTTTCGTCCGGGCTCACGGCAAATTGCACGTTGCAACCGCCGGCAAAATCGCCGATGCTGCGCATCATTTTGATGGCCATGTCGCGCATGCGTTGATAGGTTCTGTCAGAAAGTGTCATGGCAGGAGCTACCGTGATGGAATCGCCTGTATGGATGCCCATTGGATCCATGTTTTCAATGGTACAAATGATGACGACATTGTCATTTTTGTCTCGGAGCAATTCCAATTCATATTCTTTCCAACCCAACAAAGCCTTGTCGATCAACACTTCGTGAATGGGTGAAGCTTCCAGTCCGTGCGTGAGCAGTTCGACAAAATCCTCTTGCCGGTGAACAAATGATGCGCCGGTTCCACCCAAGGTGAACGAAGGACGAATCACCAATGGAAACCCAAACTCTTGGGCAATTTCTTTTCCTCTTAAAAATGAATTCGCAATTTGTGATGGAGCGACGGGTATGTCAATGGTTTCGAGTAGTTTTCTAAATTTTTCCCGGTCTTCCGTAATGTTGATTGCATCGATGTCAACACCAATAAGTTCAACGCCAAAATCTCTCCAAATACCTTTTTCGTCAGCCTCAATACACAGGTTGAGTGCTGTTTGCCCACCCATGGTTGGCAGTACGGCATCAATTTTATGACGGTTCAGGATGTGAACAATCGATTTGGTGGTAAGTGGCAATAAATATACATGATCGGCCATGGTCGGGTCGGTCATGATGGTTGCCGGATTGGAGTTGATTAACACGGTTTCAATACCATCTTCGCGAAGCGATCGCAAAGCTTGCGAACCTGCATAATCAAATTCACATGCTTGCCCGATGATGATGGGACCGGAACCAATAATTAAAACAGATTTAAGTTGAGTGTTTTTTGGCATTTTACTGAAATTGAGGAGACTCTAAAACTAATTTATTTTTCGGACATAAAAAAAAGGTGTTACCCCTAAAGCAACACCTTTTTTCTATGTAGTAATTCTATCACTATTTTTTATGTCTTGGCTCTGAGGAAACAGTTAATTTTGCTCTTCCTTTGGCGCGTCTTCTGGCAAGTACTTTGCGACCGTTGGCTGTCGCCATACGCTCACGGAATCCGTGCTTGTTTTTTCTTTTCCTCTTGGAGGGTTGGTACGTTCTTTTCATGAATATTTTTCTTTAAATGCTTGACAACTTAGATCTTTTCCACTCGTATCGGGTTATCGCTTAGAGCGGCGCAAATATACGACAAGATTTTAGTTAAGCAAATCTGTTAGTTAAAATATTTTGTTTTGTTTTTTATACCTTTGGCAACTCTAAAAATCAGTTTAACACCATGTTTAATAAAATATTCAAATTAATCCTTGCCGTGTTGGTTTTCGCCTATGCCATCTATCAATTTACGGAGGGCTTTATCGGAAACGGTATCATGTTTATTCTTCTTTCTTCTATTTTTGTTTTATTGTATTATAAAAACGAGCTTATCCTTTTGGCATTTATGCGATTGCGCAAGCAAGATTTCAAAGGAGCCGAAAAGTGGTTGGATAAAATCAAAAATCCCGAAGCAGCCTTGACAAAAAAACAACAGGGATATTATCATTATCTCAAAGCACTGATGGCTTCTCAAACGAATATCACTTTGGCTGAAAAACTTTTCAAGAAGGCGATTTCTTTAGGGCTTTCCATGAAGCATGATTTGGCGTTGGCAAAATTAAATTTAGCCGGAATTGCCATGACAAAAAGAAGAAAAAGAGAGGCAACCGAATTGTTGTCTGAAGCCAAAAAATTAGACAAGAACAACATGCTGAAGGATCAGATTAAAATGATGCAACAACAGATGAAGAAAATTTAATTTCGCTCAGCTAACCTTTCTTCTACAAAAGCTCTCAATTCTTCTCCTCGTAAATCTGTCGCGAGGATATTTTTGTTTTCATCCAATATAAATGTTTGCGGGATGGCCATCACATTGTACAATCGGGCGATGGGTTCTTCCCAAAACATGAGGTTTGACACATGGAGCCACGGCATGCCGTCTTCTTTAATGGCGGTTTTCCAATCTTCGGAATTTCTATCAAGTGCAATACTGATAATTTCGAGGCCTTCGGGATGCATGGTTTCATAAAATGCCGCTAAACTTGGGTTTTCGGCTCGACAAGGCGTACACCACGATGCCCAAAAATCGAGAATGGTTATTTTCCCTTTTACCTGATTGAGTTTAAGGGCTCCACCATCCGGCGTTGGGCCGACAAAATCGGGCGCTATCGCACCGACTTCCAACGAAGCCAATTTGGAAAGTTGATTTTCAAGTGATTTCCCAATTTTCGATTTTCTTATGCGTTCACTCAGTTCGCCCGTCAATGCTACTGCTTCGTTGGGTGAGATGTCGTTAAAACTCAATAATTCTTGAATGATGAGTGTGCTTAAGTAAGAATCAGGATGCGATTTGATGTAATTCAATTCATACGCCTTGGCTTCTTTGCTAACACGATCGTAGGTGGCTTGAAGTCCATTGATAAGAACCGTATCCATTTCAGACAACGATCTGGACTGCTCAAAAATTTCACTTTGACGGTGGTTGTATTCGTTCATTTTGTTTCGGTAGGCGACCAATTCTTCATTGGTTTTAGTACCTTCGATGGATGCTTTAAAAAGAGAATCTGCGTGAACTTTTATTTGGATTTCGGCATTTTCTAATAAAAAAAGGAGTGCCCCGCCTTTGTTTTCAAATTGAATAAAATAAAATTCTGAATCTGTCGATTGACCTTCAAAAACAACTTTGTTGTTTTCAATCAAAGCCGAATCTTGCATCACGCCAACTTGGTCTTCATATTTAAGCAAATAAGCTTTGGTTCCGTTTTCAGCACCTTGCACGTCGATATTCACTTGGTAACCGTCGTTTTTATGGCATGAAATAATCAGCAGTAAAACAAATGTTGTAAAGATGTTAGAAAGCTTTTTCATTGGAGGGTTTATTTTTTTACAAAAGTATGACAAAGCTAAAATTAAAGATTTGATTGTTTTCTAATTCTTTGTTAATTATCATTTTATCGATATTTATAGCCTTTGATCTCGCGGTCTGTTTCGTTCCCATTTGATGTCGCTCAAGACGGACGATTTGATTCCGATAAAGAAAAACCAAGTCTGGCGATTTCCAAGCGGCGTCCAATTGAAGTTGATACGCCAAGTTTTAAGATCTCTTTCAAATCGGATTTGGGTAAATGAAAAACCGTTGTTTACAAAATCGTAACCCGATGACAAACCAACGCGCCAGTTGGGTGTTAAATCGACATTACCGGAAAACATCAATGAATTATTGGTCACTTGGTTCTGTCGTCTTGCATTTGAATAACTCAATGAATGAGAAAATCGCAAATCCCAAGGCATATTGGCCGTGTACCATTTGTCTTTCCCAATGTCTTTGTCTTCTTCTTCATCTTCCTCATCGCGCAATCGCTCATCGGAAAAATCATCGGAAACGCCAAACAAATCGTCATCTCGCGAGTTGTTCTGCGAGCCGTCTTGTTGTCGCTGTTGTCTGGGCTTGAAAGAATCGCTGGTGAACGAATAATCGGTTGTGAGGTTGGCACTCGTCAACCGGAAAAGGCTTCCGCCGTTGTTGATGTTTAACGTGTTAATTCGATTGTTTTTGCTGTCTAAGGCGTATGGATCGAGTATCATACCGAAGTTGATGCCCAATTTTTGGTTGAACAATTGTGTGCCACCTCTCACAGAAATCGGGCTGAGTTTGAGCGAATCGGCTTTGAAATCATAACCGGTTGAAAAATTCAAACTGCTCAATAACATGATTTTTTTAGGCTCGGTTTTGGTGGTGTCTCGGTCTCTAACTTTTGCTTCAAATGTATTGGCGAGCGAAAGCCCCATGAAACTTGATTCTCGATTGCTTGGGGCTCCAAAAATACCACCTTCAAAAGGTGTGAATTCATTGTCTATAAAAGGCAACGGATTGCCTTTGGAATCGGTTTCAGGCACTTCAAATTTCTTAAAATATTGACTGAAAGCCGGGCGATACGAATAACTGACAGAAGGTCGCATCACATGGCGAATTGCCTGAATTTTTTTGTCCTTTCCAAAATCAAACATTCCGTAAATGGTTGTTCCAATGCTGGTGGAAAAATCGTAAGTCCTGAATGACTCAAATCCTTTAACTTCTTGCGAGACCACTCTGTTTGTAATCGTATCAAAACTTTTGTCGATGGTGTTGAGTGTCCACACTTCGTTGAAATTTGTCCCCAAGGAAACACTAAAATATTTTAACACCTTGAAGTTGGTCGCAATCGGGATGGTGTGTTGTGCAGCAACTTTGGCATCGTCAAACATTTCTTTTTTCAGGAAGAGCGAATCAAAAGTTTGAATGCGGTTTTCCGCTCTCAAGTTGTATTGAAAATTGATGTTGTCAATGATGCCTTTTTTGACACCAGTTTTGGGTGCAAACGGGAAAATTCGCTCCACACTTCCCTGAAAGGTCGGTAAAGTCATGTTGACAATATCCGTATTGGTGTTTTGCGAATGAGTGACCGTCATCGACATATTGATGCCCGGCGGCCCGGGAAAAGTCCGCGAATAGGATATGGAAGAACTCAGTGTGTTGGAAAGAAAATTATTGGTATTCAATTGGTTGACACTTTCCCTGAAAAAGTTGCTGCTGGCAATGTTTACGGATGCAGTAAATGACGAATTTGGACTCGACTTTCTGTCGCGTGAGTGAGACCATCGAAAATTGGTATTGTTGCTTTTGGCAAAATCGGGCAATCCACGCTCGGAAGTTATCAATTTTTCCGACCGAAGGCTGATGTTTCCACGATACCGATAGCGTTTGGCATAAGAAGACTCAAACCGAAGCGCAAAACTTCCGTTTGAAAACACATCGCCTAAAATTGCCAAGTCATAATAATCGGAAAGCGCAAAATAATATCCACCGTTTTGAAGAAAAAAGCCACGTTGACTGTCGTCTCCAGGAGTGGGAACAATAATTCCTGAAAGTGATTTTTTATTGTTGAGCGGAAAAAACCCAAAAGGAATTCCAATGGGAGTTGGCACGTCGGCGATAAACAAATTGGTGATCCCGACAACGGCCTTTTCTCCGGGCACGACCTTGAGTCTTCTTGCCAAAAAGTAGTAGTCGGGATTGTCTAAATCCTCCGAAGTGGTGAGTTTGGCGTTTTTGATATAAATTACTGAATCGTTGACCCTTTTGCTGATGGGGCTGATGATGTTCATCTCACCTTGTTTGGTTCGGGAATTGTAGATAAGTGCTTTTCCGCTTTTGAAATTGTACCGAATCGAATCGGGTTCAATCACATTGGTTCCTTGTTTAAAATAGGGGTATTGAATCATGACATCGGCGGTGTCTTTGATGCCGCGTGCATAAACCTCGTTTTTTTCGTAGTCGATTTGTATTTCTCCGGCTTTAAGCTCTACGTCTCCGTAATTTACTTCTGCTTCGTTGTACAAATAAACTTTTTTATTTTTCTGATCGAGTCTTCTGTAATCTTTTGCTTTGTAAATAATGTTTGCGTCCAAAAAAGGTTTGGGTTTGTTCAGGCTGTCTTTTTGTAGAGAGTCTTTTTTTAAGGAGTCGATGGCGGCTGTCACAGTCGAATCATCGATGGTCAAGGTTTTGGGTTTGACCGTATCGTTTAAAATTTCTTTTCTTGTAGCCTCAATTCTTCGCTGCAGCAGGCTGTCTTTTTGCGAAATAAGCGTGTCTTTTTCCGTCTGAATTGGTTTTTGTTTGGATGGAAGCGGAAATTCTTGCGCTTGTGAAGCCAACGTCACCGCAAGTAAAACCAACAAGCTCAAGTATGTTTTAATCAAATTTGCCTGCGACACTTTAAATAGTAATTTTGTAAAGTTATGGCTCAGTTTTTGAAGCCCCAAACTTACGGATATTTTTTGGGTATTTGTAAGCGAAAATGAAGCATTCATCGTTATAGATTAAACAAACTTCGATAGTAAAAATTGTATGAGAAAAATTCTGTTCTTTCTGATAGTTACTGTGTTCTTTTTTGAATGGTCTATGAGTCAAAGCAATACAAAACCCTTCACGGTTGTTTTGGATGCCGGACACGGCGGAAAAGATCCGGGCAACATGGGAAACGGTTACAAAGAGAAGAATATCGCCCTTAATATTGTACTTGAAATTGGCAAGCGATTGGAAAATATCCCCGGAGTCAAGGTAATTTACACTCGCAAAACCGATGTTTTTGTCGAGTTGAAAGATCGCGCCAACATTGCCAACAAAGCCAAAGCAGATTTGTTTGTTTCTGTGCATTGCAACTCACACAAAAGCCAAGCGGAAGGTACCGAAACCTTCGTGTTGGGTGTGGCACAAAACAAAGAGAATTTTGAAGTTGCCAAGGCAGAAAACTCAGTAATCTTTTTGGAGGATGATTACCAAACACACTATGAAGGTTTTGATCCGAATGCACCTGAAACCGTCATCGGACTGACTTTGTTGCAAGAAGAATACACCGATCAAAGCATCTTGTTGGCAGACATGATTCAGGATAATTTTGCCAATCAGTACAAACGCGTTGACCGAGGCGTGAAACAAGCTAATTTATTGGTTATCCGCAGAACATTCATGCCGAGCGTGTTGGTAGAAGTAGGATTTTTGACCAACACGGGCGAAGGTCGTTATCTGGATTCGCCAAGTGGGCAAGCGGATATGTCAAATGCTGTTTATCAGGCTATTGTGAAGTACAAGTCGGTTTTGTATGAAGACCAAAGCGATTTCTCCTTTGCAATAAACAACAACAGTCAATCAGAAGATTCTTCGACGACAAAAACAAAATCAAGTTCGGAGATTTATTCGCAAAACATAAAAGACAAAACCATAATTTTTAAAATACAACTATTTGCCAGCTCAAAAAAAATAGTACTAAATCGAAAGAATTTTGAAGGACTTTCACCTGTCAATACAGAAAAAATTGGCAAAGTAAACAGATATCTTTATCAGGAAACGTATGATTATTCTGAAGCTTTGGCATTTTTAAAAGAGGCTCAGCGGGCGGGATACAAAGACGCATTTATCGCCTCTTATGAAAAAAACAAACAAATTCCTTTGACGGAGGCATTAAAAAAAATAGAAAAATAAAATACATTACGATTAATCGTCGATTTTTAAAAACGAAACCTTATTTTTGTCCTAAAATCTATCGAATTGAAACTATCCAAAGAATTTAAAGCCGCACTTCTTGTCATTACCGCTCTTGTCGTTTTTATTTGGGGGTTCAATTATCTCAAAGGAAAAAATATTTTCAACTTTTCCACAGTTTATTATGTGGTTTATGACGACATACAAGGGCTGATGACCGGCACACCTGTTTCCATCAACGGTTTCAATGTCGGAAAAGTAAGTGACATCGAATTCCAAGGAAAAACATCTAAGTTATTGGTTACCATAACCATGGATAAAAAGATAACTATTTCAAAAAACAGCATTGCACAGATCTATGAATCGAGTTTAATTGGCGGCAAAGCCGTTGCTATCAAGCCTGTCGATGATGATGCGCCCATTGCCAAATCGGGCGACTTTTTGAAAGGGGAAATCAAACCGAGTTTTACGGATGTGTTGGATGAGCGTCTTTCACCACTTCAGGATAAAATAGAAAGTTTGGTTATTAATACCGATTCCGTGATGAACAAATTTAACAATGTATTCACCGCTGAAACACAAAAAAACCTGCAAGCAAGTGTTGTGAAATTCAATTCAACTTTGGGGAATTTGGAATCCATTACGGCTTCCTTAGACAAATTTTTGAAAACCAACGAAGGACAATTGGGTACTTCTGTTCAAAACATAGACACCTTGACGGCAAATTTGGCAAAGGTTTCCAAAACCTTGTCTGATGCCGGTTTGGGTGAGACAGTTGCCGATTTGCAAAAATCAATTCAAAATTTGAATGCACTTTTACAAGGCATCAACAAGGGAGAAGGCTCTTTGGGTAAATTGACCAAAGACGAAGCACTGTACCAAAATCTCGAAAAAACATCCAAACAGATGGAATTGCTTTTGCAAGATTTCAGACTCAACCCGAAACGATACGTGCATTTTTCCATCTTTGGGAAAAAAGCAAAAACCTACCAGCCGTTTGACGAATCCGCAAACCAATGATAAATTATCTTGACAACCTCGTTTTTATCAACCTGCTCATTGCAGCCATTGTCTTTTTTTCATTAAATGTAAAAAGACTCAAACGCAACATCTATTTGGGAAAAAAAATCGACCGAACCGATCAACCCAAAGAGCGGTTGAAGAACATGTTGCTGATAGCTTTCGGACAATCGCGGATGGTCAAAAGACCTGTTGCCGGTTTCCTTCATCTGATTGTTTACGTAGGATTCATCATCATCAACCTTGAAGTACTTGAAATTATCATTGACGGAATTTTCGGTTCACACCGTATTTTTTCGTTCTTGGGTGGGTTTTATCACGTTTTGATTGGAACCTTTGAATTTTTGGCTTTGCTCGTATTGGTTTCCGTGATTATTTTTTGGACTCGACGAAATATTCAAAAAATCAAACGTTTTTGGAATCCAGAAATGAAAGGCTGGCCTAAAAAGGATGCCAACATGATTTTGTACATAGAGGCCTTTCTCATGTTGCTTTTTCTAACGATGAACGCTGCAGATTTTGAATTTCAGCAGGTTGGTGGCGGAAATATCATCAGCCGGTATATTGCGCCAATTTTCTCGGGATACAGCGATCACAATTTACACATGATTGAAAGAACCGCTTGGTGGTTGCACATAGGCGGAATCTTTTATTTTCTCAACTACCTCTATTACTCCAAGCATTTACACATCTTGTTGGCTTTTCCGAATACGTATTTTGCCAATCTCAATCCCTACGGCAAGTTTACCAATCTCGAATCGGTTACCAACGAGGTAAAAATGATGCTCGACCCAACGATCGATCCGTTTGCGGCCGCTCCTTCGAATGATAATGCAACCCCCGAAAAATTTGGTGCCAGCGATGTTTTCGACCTAAATCGCGTGCAGTTGCTCAATGCTTACACATGTACTGAATGCGGCCGCTGCACCTCCGTTTGTCCGGCAAACATAACCGGTAAAAAACTGTCTCCACGCAAAATCATGATGGACACCCGCGACAGAATCGAGAAAGTCGGTAGAAATATGGATAGAAACACCACTTTCGTACCCGATAATAAAACCTTGCTGAACGATTATATTACACCCGAAGAAATTTGGGCTTGCACCAGTTGCAACGCCTGTGTGGAAGCCTGCCCGGTGAATATTGACCCTTTGTCAATCATCATTGATTTGCGCAGATATTTGGTCATGGAACAGTCGGCAGCTCCGTCTGATTTGAATACCATGATGACCAATATTGAAAATAACGGCGCACCTTGGCCGTTTAATCAACAAGACCGACTCAATTGGAAAGATAATTCATAAATAATAAAGCTTAAAACCAAAAAACATGAAAAAAGAGGATGTAGAGAAAATGTTGCATGAAAAAGTAGAACACGGTGAGCACGTCAGTCCTGTGTTGCCTGATGAAATCAAGAATTATTTGATCGATATTGATGGAACCATTTGCGATGACATTCCCAATGAGGAGCCAGAACGCATGGCTACCGCAAAAGTATATCCGGACGCTTTGAAAACACTTAACAAATGGTATGACGAAGGTCACATCATCTGTTTTTTTACTTCTCGGACTGAAGCACATCGCGAGGTCACCGAAAAATGGTTGAAAGACAACGGTTTCAAATACCACAGTTTGTTGGTCGGAAAACCACGAGGCGGAAACTATCATTGGATAGACAACCACTTGGTGAAAGCCACCCGATACAAAGGAAAATTTACCGAGTTGGTTGAAAAAGAAATGACCATTCAAGTTTTTAAAGACTAAAATTTTGTGAGATGAGCAACGCACTTCAAGTTCCTACTTTAGCAGAAATGACGGCAGCCGGACAAAAGCCAGAAGTGGTTTTTTGGGTGGGTTGTGCCGGAAGTTTTGATGACAGAGCCAAAAAAATAACCAAAGCTTTTGTACAATTGTTGCAAAAAGCTGAAGTTTCTTTTGCGGTGTTGGGAACGGAAGAAAGTTGTACCGGCGATCCTGCCAAGCGTGCCGGAAACGAGTTTTTGTTTCAGATGCAGGCCATGTCCAACATACAGGTTTTAGACGCATACGAAGTTAAAAAAATAGTGACTACTTGCCCGCATTGCTTTAATACGCTCAAAAATGAATATCCTGAATTGGGCGGAAATTATGAAGTGATGCACCATACAGAGTTTCTCAAATCGTTGCTCGATTCGGGAAAATTAACCGTTTCGGGCGGACAATTTAAAGGCAAAAAAATCACTTTCCACGACCCTTGCTATTTGGGCAGAGCCAACAAAGTGTATGAAGCTCCGCGCGATTTGTTGCAAAAATTGGATGCCGAACTTTTCGAAATGAAACGCTGTAAATCCAACGGACTTTGTTGCGGTGCCGGCGGTGCGCAAATGTTTAAAGAACCCGAAAAAGGCGATAAAGACATCAACGTCGAACGCACCGAGGAAGCTCTTGAAATTCAACCCGATATCATCGCAACAGGTTGCCCTTTTTGCAACACCATGATGACAGACGGTGTGAAACACAAAGAAAAAGAAGCAACCGTCAAAGTATATGACATCGCCGAACTTTTGGCACAAGCGGGGAATTTGTAGGTTTCAAGCTTCTGGTTACTGATTGCTGGTTTTCAAAATAAATGACGAATGTCTCATTAGTACATTTTCAAATCAGTACATTGATAAATTTTCAAATTTTTAACTTATCAAAAACACCTCTTTTATGTTGGTCAATTTCACACAACTTCCCGATAGCGCAAAAGTTTGGGTCTATCAATCTTCACGCATATTCACAGCTTTTGAAATCGATGAATTAAACGATTCGATTTCTGCATTTCTGACGGATTGGACGGCACACGGTCAAGACTTGCAAGCCGGATTTTTGTTGCCCTACAACCGATTTATTGTGTTGGGAGTCAATCAGGATTTACACGCGGCTTCGGGTTGCTCCATCGATGCATCGGTGCGCTTTATCAAATCCTTAGAATCTATTTATGATTTAACTTTGTTAGACAATACTTTGGTTTTATACAAACAGGAACAAGCCATTCAAAAACTGACTTTATCGGAATTTAAAAAAATCGCTACTGAGGGAAACTTCCGTAGCGATACCATTGTTTTTAATAATTTAGTGAAAACCAAAGGCGAATTTGTAAGCAATTGGGAAACAACAGCACAAAACAGTTGGCACAATCGATTTCTAAGTCCTAAAAGTCAAGCTGTATGATTATGAAAAAATGGATTATCGTACTGTTTTTTATTGCTCATCCTGTTTTTTCTCAACAAATCATCAATCCGTTAGCTGCGAATGATTTGGAGAAGCAAAACCGTTGGGTGGACAGCTTGTACAACCAAATGACCGTTCAAGAAAAAGTGGGTCAACTCTTTATGGTGGCGGCTTATTCAAACCGCGACTCAACCCACACAAAACAGATAGATTCCTTGATTATCAAACATCGCATCGGTGGATTGATTTTCTTTCAAGGCGGTCCTGTGCGACAAGCAGTGTTGACCAATCGCTATCAAGCCGAATCTAAAATACCGCTGATGATTGGCATCGACGCAGAGTTCGGTCTCAACATGCGATTGGATTCTACTTTTCGTTATCCCTGGAACATGACTCTGGGCGCAATTCGCGATAAAAAC
>PHDQ01000021.1 GCA_002841025.1 Bacteroidetes bacterium HGW-Bacteroidetes-13
CAGTAGTTTCGCATTAAACTAAATAAAACTAAACATGAAAACTTCTGTCATCATCAGTACTTACAATTCACCGGAATGGCTCGAAAAGGTGCTTTGGAGTTATGCCAATCAAACTGAAGATTCGTTTGAACTTATCATTGCGGATGACGGCTCCGGTGAAGAAACAGCCAAACTGATTGCCAATTTCAAAGCGCAAGCAGAATTTCCGATCGTCCATGTTTGGCAAGAAGACGAGGGTTTTCAGAAAACAAAAATATTGAACAAAGCTATTTTGGCATGCCGAACCGATTATATCATCATGAGTGACGGCGACTGCATCGTTCGAAAGGATTTTGTTGCCAAACATCTGAAAAAAAGAAAAAAAGGCAAGTTTCTTTCCGGTGGTTATTACAAATTGCCGATGCCTCTGTCCAAATTGATCTCGAAAGAAGACATCGAAACCGGCAAATGTTTTGAGTTGAAATGGTTGCTCAAAAACGGCTTGGGCGCCTCTTTTAAAAACAACAAACTGAACGCCGAAGGCATCAAAGAAGAATTTCTAAACAGTTTCACAACCTCAAAAGCTACTTGGAACGGACACAACGCCTCGGGTTGGCGGGAAGACATTTTGGCGGTCAATGGATTTGACGAGCGCATGCAATACGGTGGAGAAGATCGGGAGATGGGCGAACGACTTAAAAATTTAGGCATCAAAGGCAAGCAAATCAGGTATAGCGCCATCTGTCTGCACCTCGACTACGAGCGCGGTTATAAAACGAAAGAATCTATCAAACTGAACAAAAAAATCCAGAAATATACCCGAAGTAAGCGCATCAAAGTGACACCTTTCGGGATACGGAAGTTTGAGCCTTTGGATTATCCTTTTTTGGGAGCGTCGGCGGATTGATGAGATAGTCGGTTAAAAACCATTTATTATATCATATAAATTGAAGTCATAATCTATAGTATCGATGCTTTAATCTACATTGAATTTTTCTTATCAAATTTAACGGTTTTTTCCCGCTTACAAATTTTTCTTTGTTCTCGTAAAAATCTATACACGCATCTAGCACTCTTTCAGCAGATTTTCCATCGGAATACGGATGTGTAATTTGTATGAATTTCTGAATTTCATTCATTAAATATTCAGGTCTTTTTAGCGCATATTCCAAAGTTGCTTCTATTTCAGATGGATTTACTATGTTGATCAAATGCTTACCGGGATTTTTGTTTTTGTAAGTGACAACAGGTTTGAATTGAACTATAAATTCGGTTGTAATAGACGAAGTATCACATAACATCACATCTGCCTTTTTAAGAGGCTCAAGGTCGTTTAAAACATCGATATAAGTAATGTTTCCCTGCAACGCTTTAAATTTTTTAACAATCTCTTTGTCCATCTTTGGATGCAGATTGATAATCCAATCCCACTTGTCATATTTGACTAATCTACGAATCTCTTCATAAACATCTTTATCATGTGCCAAACTCATGTTTTTTGTAAATGTGGAGGCTAAGAAAATGACCGGTTTTATATTTGGCACTTTTGAAACAGGGAACAACAAGTCAAGTTTAGCCCATCCTGTTTCTACTATTTTACAATACTTTAAATGCTGTGTTAAATACCGGAAAGGAATGGTATTTGTCGGTCCATGTGTGCAATATAAATCATAAAGTCCTCTGATTCTAAAATGACCCTTTTTACTATTACCTCTTTTATCAAAGTCAATCCCATGAAAAACCTGCACCTTAATTCCCGGGAAAAAATCCGGCACGGTGTTGCTCGCACACAAGACAATATGCGGATTGTATTCAATAACCGCTTGGGCAGTATTCAATACATTTTCGGTATCGGAAAAATATTTGCGTGTTTCGTTTTCTTCAGCAAACCACCTGACTTCATAGCCTCTGCGAAGGATTTCAGCCTCCAAAGGTTTGCCGATTGGGATACCGTAAGCGTAAGAAATATGAAGGAGAAAACGATAACTCATCCTTGGATATTTTCAGGCTTTTGTCGAGTTGGAAGTCAAAACCTAAAAATATTTACAGTATTTTAACATCTTACATTGCTAAACAACCTCATTTAGCTTAGGTAGTGTGAAAGATACAGGGTAAGTTTTAAAAGTAAAAAAACCCGTTTTCTTTCTAATTTTATATTTCTTAATCAAATTGAGCGGTTTTCTTTTTAGATGACTTTTGTCTTTGTGTAAAAACGCAATGACCGCATCGATAACCCTTTCACTTGATTTTCCATCGGTATAAGGATGCGAAAAATCGGCGAATTTTTGTATTTCATCTTTAAGATTATCAGGCATTTCCAAGGCTTTTAGAAAAGCAGTTTCTATCTCTTCTACTTTTGAAATATCAATCAAATAAGGACCGGGCATGTTATTTTTATAGGTGACTACGGGTTTTATTTGCAATAGATATTCGATGATGGCTGAGGAAGTATCAGAAAATAACAAATCCGATTCTTGATAAAGTGGAATTAAATCGGTCGTATCGAGAAACACAAAATTCTCATTTTGCATATTCTTTATTTTATTGGCAACTGCCTCCGATAAAAGCGGATGAATCACCATTTTGAATTTCCAATTTCCGGTCAAAGAAAGCCTGTGAATTTCGGCAAGTACCTCGTCTTTTAGTGCCAGACTGTAAGCTCGCGTGCAGGTTGCAGTGATTAGAACCGTTGGAATTTCAGATTTTATTTTTGGCTTTAACGGATACATCGGATCCATTTTAGACCAGCCCGTTTCTACCACTTCAAATGTCTTATTTATTTTGCTGATTTCAGTAAACGGAACGGTTGACGATGGTCCTTGGGTACAATACAAATCGTAAAAACCTCTTATTTGGAATTGATCGGTTCCTTTTCTTTTGTTGGCAGGAAAGCCATGAAAAATTTGCACTTTAATGCCTGTCAGAAAATCAGCAACGTAGTCTGTTATGGCTAAAACGATATGAGGTTCGTAGGCAACTGCTTCTTGAATAGTACCAAATGATGCCGACGTTTTCGGAATACGATTTTTACCGTCCGGACGGTCACTGTACCAATAAACCTGGTATCCGCGCTTGAGAATTTCTGTTTCCAAAGGTTTGCCAATGGGAATGGCATAACCTTGAGAAATGTAAATTAAAAATTTGTATGAAAATGGGGGCATAACAGTTGAATATTATATCTATTTCAGATAAATTAACATTCAAATATAAACAAATTAACTTCGGTAAATTATATTTATTTACACTGCCACATCATACTCTCTGAGCGCATTATTCAGCGAAGTTTTCAAATCGGTGGAAGGTTTTCGTTTACCGATGATGAGCGCACAAGGCACTTGGAAATCACCGGCTGCAAAAGATTTGGTATAGCTTCCCGGAATCACCACCGAACGAGCAGGTACACAACCTTTCATTTCGACCGGTTTTTCTCCGGTGACATCGATGATTTTGGTTGATGCCGTCAGGCAAACATTGGCACCCAAAACGGCTTCTTTCTCCACCCGAACGCCTTCCACAACAATGCAGCGCGAACCGATGAATGCGCCATCCTCGATGATGACCGGAGCCGCTTGCAGAGGTTCTAAAACACCACCGATTCCTACGCCTCCACTCAAATGCACGTTTTTCCCGATTTGCGCACAACTCCCTACGGTTGCCCAAGTATCAACCATGGTTCCCTCATCGACATAAGCACCAATGTTTACATAGCTTGGCATTAAAATAACGCCTTTTGAAATGTATGCTCCGTGACGCGCCACTGCATGCGGCACCACCCTGATTCCTTTTTCGGCATAGCCTCTTTTGAGCGGAATTTTATCGTGATATTCAAAAATACCTACTTCAAAGGTTTCCATTTTTTGGATCGGAAAATACAATACCACGGCTTTTTTCACCCATTCATTGACCTGCCAACCGTTTTCGACAGGTTCGGCTACGCGCAACTTGCCCGAATCGAGCAAATTGATTACTTCGCGGATGGCGGCAAGGGTTTCGGTTTGAGACAATAAGGCTCGGTCATTCCAAGCTTTTTCTATGATGGGTTGCAAATCATTCATATCAAGTTATTTTAGACAAAGGTAAGCCTTCGAGTCGTTTACAAAAAAAGACTTTTTTGTTTAATTTATTTCCATTTATCCGTCTCTTTAAACAACAATTGCATATTGCTTATTAGAATTAAATACAAATTATTTTAACTGATGATTAATACTTTACTTCAAACTCTCAGCTTTTGACTACTGTCTTTTAATTATCTTTACACATTATGTCAATCATCATCGCAATCGACTACGGAAGAAAAAGAACGGGTATTGCCGCAACGGACACCCTGCAACTCATTGCCTCGGGTCTTACCACGGTCAATACTTCAGAGTTAATGACTTTTTTAGAAAATTATTTTAAAACCGAATTGGTTGAACGAGTTATTGTCGGTTTGCCTAAACAAATGAACTATACGCCATCTGAAAGTGCACCGCTGGTTTTGGCTTTTATTGAAAAATTTAAACTTAAATTCCCTTTGATTGACATTGAAACCGTCGATGAGCGTTTCACTTCAAAAATGGCGGTGCAAAGTATGCAAAATCTCAAGAAAAAGCATCGGCAAAACAAGGGTATGATTGATGAAATCAGCGCGACGATTATGCTTCAAGATTATTTACTTTGGCGGAAATAAACAAAATTTATGCGTGATTTAAAATCTTCGGTATGTTCCTTAGTTTTTTCTGACTCTTATTCTCGGATCCCATTTGGCGTTAAAACGTCTTTTACCCATAAGAATTTCAAAAAAAAGTTTGAAGTCAGAAATTAAGCTCCAAAACGGATATTTGAAGGTTGCGGGTTTATTTTTTTCAAAGAAAAAATGTCCAAACCAAGCAAATCCATAGCCGATTACCGGAATTAAAATCCACATCCAATAACTTTTGGATGAGATTAAAACGGATGCCAACATGATAATGATAAAAGTTCCGATGAAATGCAACACCCGATTTGCCGTATTTTGATGTTCTTTTAAATAATATTGATAAAACTCCGCATACGTTTTTATTCGATCTTCCATAACTTAAAATTTGAAGTACTAAGGTATAAAAAAAAACATTCCGAACGATGTCGGAATGTTTTGAATCTTATGCTTCTCCAGTAGGGCCAAAGTTGAGCGGAATGGCGGGCTGGTCAAAATCATCTATTTTCCCAAAATGATTTTCAAACTTTTTGACATTATCCGACAACGCTTTTTGCAGGCGTTTGGCGTGTTGAGGAGTCAAAATAATTCGTGATTTGACCTTTGCCTTTGGTCTTCCGGGCATGATGCTTACAAAATCGATGACAAACTCAGAAACAGAGTGGTTGATGATGGCCAAGTTGGAATAAATTCCTTCGGCTGTTTTTTCATCCAATTCTATATCTAATTGACTTTCGTTATTGTTCTTTGATTCTTCCATCTTTAGTTATACAATAATTCTTGTGGTTTCTTTTTGAGAAGTAATTCTTCGTATTCTTCTTTGGACCCCACCAAGACGTGCTCATAAGCACGCAAACCGGTTCCTGCCGGAATTTTATGCCCGACAATTACGTTCTCTTTCAGGCCTTCCAAACCGTCAACTTTCGCGCTGATGGCAGCTTCATTGAGAACTTTGGTTGTTTCTTGGAAAGAGGCGGCCGAGATGAATGATTTGGTTTGCAAAGATGCTCTTGTGATCCCTTGCAGTATGGGTGTTGCAACTGCCGATACGGCATCTCTGGCTTCTACCAAAGCTTTGTCATTTCGTTTGAGCAAAGAGTTTTCATCTCTCAGTTCGCGGGGCGTTACGATTTGTCCGGCTTTGATGTTGACAGAATCACCTGCATTAACAACTACTTTTTTACCAAATAGTTTGTCGTTTTCTTCGATAAAGTCATCTTTATGAGCCAATTGACCTTCCAATAGAAGTGTGTCGCCCGGATCTAAAATCTCAACTTTTCGCATCATTTGGCGCACGACTACTTCAAAATGTTTGTCGTTTATTTTTACACCTTGCAAACGGTAAACCTCTTGAACCTCATTGACCAAATATTGTTGAACAGCAGAAGGGCCTTTGATACGCAAGATATCATCGGGTGTTACGGAACCATCCGAAAGCGGCATACCTGCTCTGACGAAGTCGTTTTCTTGAACGAGAATTTGGTTAGACAATTTAACGAGGTAATGTTTTATTTCACCAAACTTAGATTCGATGATAATTTCTCTGTTACCGCGTTTGATTTTCCCGAAAGAAACCACACCGTCAATCTCGGATACCACAGCCGGATTTGAAGGGTTACGAGCTTCAAACAATTCGGTTACCCTTGGCAAACCACCGGTGATGTCACCTGATTTGGCTGAGCGTCGAGGTATTTTAACCAAAATTTTACCTTCTTTGATTTTTTCGTTGTCGTCCACCATGATGTGCGCACCGACCGGAAGGTTGTATGAACGAATAACTTCACCGTCTTTATCAAGAATATTAAGGGTCGGAATCAATTTCTTATTTCTTGATTCTGAAATAACTTTTTCTTGGAATCCGGTTTGTTCATCAATTTCAACTTGGAAGGTAACACCTTGTTCGACATTTTCGTAAGACACTTTACCTGTAAATTCAGAAACGATGACACCATTAAATGGATCCCACAAGCAAATTACGTCTCCGACTTTCACGGTTTGACCACTTTTCACCAAAAGCGTAGATCCATAAGGAATGTTATTGGTACTTAATAAGATACCTGTGTTAGAATCGTATAATTTACATTCGGTCGTTCTTGATATAACAATTTCATTTTTAGAACCATCTGCATGTTGACCAGCTACGGTTTTCAAATCATCAATCTCGATACGTCCTGCAAAACGAACAGCTAATTTGTTTTCTTCGGAAATGTTTCCCGCGATACCACCTACGTGGAAAGTACGTAAAGTAAGCTGCGTTCCCGGCTCTCCGATGGATTGTGCTGCCACAACACCAACGGCTTCTCCGTTTTGCACCATTTTGCCGGTAGATAAATTACGGCCGTAACATTTGCCGCAAATTCCTTTTTTAGCTTCGCATGTAAGCGCTGAACGAACTTCCACTTTTTCGATAGGCGAATTTTGAATTTGTCCGACAACCTCTTCAGTGATTTCTTCACCTGCACGAATAATTAATTTATCTGTTAGCGGGTTGTAAACATCGTGTAAGGAAACCCTTCCGAGAATTCTCTCACCCAATGATTCAACTATTTCTTCATTTTTCTTTAAAGCTTTAACTTCTACGCCTCTCAGTGTACCACAATCTTCGGAATTGATGATTACGTCTTGCGACACATCCACCAATCTTCTGGTAAGGTAACCAGCATCTGCTGTTTTCAAAGCCGTATCTGCCAAACCTTTACGTGCTCCGTGGGTAGAAATGAAGTATTCGAGAATTGACAAACCTTCCTTGAAGTTAGAAAGAATAGGGTTCTCAATAATTTCACCACCACCTGCGGTAGATTTTTTAGGTTTTGCCATCAATCCGCGCATACCGGTCAGCTGTCGAATTTGCTCTTTGGAGCCCCGCGCACCTGAATCGAGCATCATAAACACGGAGTTAAATCCTTGTTGGTCTTCGCGGATACGCTTCATGGAAAGTTCAGTCAACAATGCGTTGGTAGAGGTCCAAACATCGATAACTTGGTTGTATCGTTCGTTGTTGGTGATGAGTCCCATGTTGTAATTAGCCATGATCTCATCTACCTGCTCTTTGGCCTGATTTAAGAGTGTTGGTTTTTCTTTAGGAATGATGATATCACCCAAACTGAAAGACAAACCTCCTTTGAAAGCGTAGTTGAATCCCATTTCTTTCATACCGTCCAAGAATTTGGCAGTAGTCGGTGTATCCGTTTGTTTCAGAATATTTCCGATGATATCTCGAAGGGATTTTTTGGTTAAAAGTTCGTTGATATAACCGACTTGTTTTGGAACAACTTGATTGAACAATACTCTTCCTACGGTAGTTTCAACTATTTTTTTCACCAATTCTCCTTGTTCATTTAAGTCTGTTACGCGTACTTTGATAATGGCATTGATATCTACCATTCTTTCATTGTATGCGATGATTACTTCATCCGGAGATGAGAATGTTAGGCCTTCTCCTTTTACAAAATATTCGGGTACAGATTTTCTGGGTTTGGTCATGTAGTAAAGGCCCAAAACCATGTCTTGAGAAGGCACCGTGATAGGTGATCCGTTGGCAGGGTTGAGAATATTGTGCGATGCCAACATAAGCAATTGACACTCGAGTATGGCCTCGGGACCCAATGGTAAATGTACAGCCATCTGGTCACCATCGAAGTCAGCGTTGAATGCGGTACAAACCAACGGGTGCAGCTGAAGTGCTTTTCCTTCAATCAATTTTGGCTGGAATGCTTGAATACCTAATCTGTGTAGTGTTGGGGCACGGTTCAAAAGAACAGGATGCCCTTTGATGACGTTTTCGAGTATATCCCAGACAACAGGCTCGCGTTTGTCGATGATTTTTTTGGCAGACTTAACTGTTTTAACAATTCCCCGTTCTATAAGTTTGCGGATAACAAAAGGCTTGTAAAGCTCGGCAGCCATATTTTTTGGAATTCCGCATTCGTGCAATTTGAGATCCGGCCCGACCACGATAACCGAACGCGCCGAGTAATCCACCCGTTTACCGAGTAGGTTTTGGCGGAAACGGCCTTGTTTACCTTTGAGTGAATCGGACAGTGATTTGAGTGGTCTGTTTGAATCTGTTTTAACAGCTGAAGCTTTTCGAGTGTTGTCAAACAAAGAGTCAACCGCTTCTTGAAGCATCCTTTTTTCGTTTCGAAGAATTACTTCCGGAGCTTTGATTTCGAGTAATCTTTTCAAACGATTGTTGCGAATGATAACTCTTCTGTACAAATCGTTCAAGTCAGAAGTTGCAAAACGACCTCCATCAAGTGGTACCAAAGGACGCAACTCAGGTGGAATAACTTGAATTACTTTAAGAATCATCCAAGAGGGTCTATTCTCTTTGATATGATTGCCTTCTCGCATAGCTTCCACAACTTGAAGTCTTTTGAGGGCTTCGAGTTTTCTCTGTTTTGAAGTTTCGTTGTTTGCTTTGTGCCTTAACTCGTAAGACAATTCACTGAGGTCTATTCTTTCCAATAAATCAATCAAACTTTCAGCGCCCATCTTTGCGATAAACTTGTTTGGATCTGTATCGTCTAAGTATTGATTGTCTTGTGGAAGCACATCTAAAATATTCAGATACTCTTCTTCAGTCAAGAAATCCAATTTTTGAAGTGGTTCTCCTTCTTCATTTTTAGCAATACCGGGTTGGATGACTACATATCTTTCATAATAGATAATCATGTCCAATTTTTTGGATGGCAAACCGAGTAAATAACCAATTTTGTTAGGCAAAGATCTAAAATACCAGATATGTGCAATTGGAACAACCAGGTTAATATGTCCAACGCGATCGCGTCTAACTTTCTTCTCTGTAACTTCGACGCCACAACGATCACAAATAATTCCTTTGTAGCGGATACGTTTGTATTTACCACAAGCACATTCGTAATCCTTGACAGGACCAAAGATGCGCTCGCAAAACAATCCGTCGCGTTCGGGTTTATGTGTGCGATAATTGATGGTTTCAGGTTTCAAAATTTCTCCACGAGACTCCGCAAGAATCACTTCGGGAGATGCAAGACTTATGGAAATTTTATTGAATCTAGGTGCTATGCTTTGTTCATTATTTCTAGCCATGATGATGGTGATAATAAAATTTAATTACTTAAAAAAATACACTGTCAAAAAAATAATTTATTGTAAATTATTCTTCTAACCTGATATCCAAACCTAAACCTTTGAGTTCGTGCATCAATACGTTAAAGGATTCTGGCAATCCGGGTTCCGGCATTGTTTCACCTTTCACGATGGCTTCATAGGTTTTAGCTCTTCCGATTACGTCATCTGATTTTACTGTCAAGATTTCTTGAAGTGTGCTGGATGCTCCGTAGGCTTCGAGTGCCCATACCTCCATCTCACCAAATCGTTGACCACCAAACTGTGCTTTACCGCCCAATGGTTGTTGTGTAATTAACGAGTAAGGTCCGATAGAGCGCGCGTGCATTTTGTCATCGACCATGTGACCCAATTTGAGTACATAGATAATACCGACCGTTGCAGGTTGATCAAACCGTTCACCGGTTCCACCATCATAAAGATAGGTATGTCCGAAACGTGGAACGTTGGCTTGATCTGTCAACTCATTGATTTGTTCGATGGTTGCGCCGTCAAATATTGGCGTTGCAAATTTCTTGTTGAGTCTTTTGCCTGCCCATCCTAATACAGTTTCATAAATCTGACCGATATTCATACGAGAGGGTACGCCTAGCGGGTTCAAAACAATGTCAACCGGAGTCCCGTCTTCGAGGAAAGGCATGTCTTCATCACGAACGATTTTGGCAACGATACCTTTGTTACCGTGACGACCAGCCATTTTATCTCCCACCTTAAGTTTACGTTTTTTAGCGATGTAAACTTTGGCTAATTTGATAATTCCGGCAGGCAATTCATCTCCGACAGAAATTGTAAATTTCTCTCTTCGCAAAGCACCTTGGATGTCGTTTTCTTTTATTTTGTAATTGTGAATAAGATCGATAATCAGATTGTTGGTCACATCATCTGCCACCCATACACCTTTGCTTAAATGCGTGTAGTCTTCCACCGCGTTCAGCATTTTCAAAGTGTATTTTTTTCCTTTCGGAAGAATTTCTTCTCCGAGGTCATTTAATACACCCTGGCAAGTTTTGCCGTTGGTGAGTGCAAATAATTTTTCCAAAAGTGCATCTCTGAGTTCTTGAAATTGTGTTTGATATTTCAATTCGAGCTCAGTAATGTCTTCTTTATCTCTTGATCGCTTGCGTTTGTCTTTGATGACTTTTGCAAACAATTTTTTATCGATAACTACCCCGTGAAGTGATGGTGAAGCTTTGAGTGAAGCATCTTTTACATCTCCGGCTTTGTCACCAAAAATAGCTCTTAATAATTTTTCTTCCGGTGTCGGGTCTGATTCTCCTTTGGGTGTAATCTTTCCAATTAAAATATCACCTGGGTTGACTTCGGCTCCGATGCGAATCATACCGTTTTCATCGAGATCTTTGGTAGCTTCTTCGCTCACATTCGGTATGTCGTTGGTGAGTTCTTCTGCGCCTAACTTGGTGTCTCTGACATCCAAAGAATAATCGTCGATGTGGATAGAAGTAAAAATATCTTCACGAACCACTTTTTCAGATATTACGATTGCATCCTCAAAGTTGTAACCTTTCCAAGGCATGAAAGCTACTTGGAGATTTCTACCCAAAGCCAATTCGCCATCCTGTGTGGCATATCCTTCACATAAAACCTGACCTTTTGCGACTCGATCGCCTTTTCTTACGTTGGGTTTTAGATTGATGGTGGTGCTTTGGTTGGTTTTTCTAAACTTGATAAGCGGATAGGTTTTTACATCTGATTCAAAACTAACCAATTTTTCTTCTTCTGTTCGGTCATATTTGATTTGAATTTCATTTGCATCAACATAAACGACGATGCCATTTCCTTCCGCATTGATGAGTACGCGTGAGTCGGAAGCAACTTGCCTTTCTAATCCGGTTCCTACAATAGGTGACTCGGCGCGAAGAAGCGGAACGGCTTGACGCATCATGTTAGATCCCATCAAAGCGCGGTTTGCATCATCGTGTTCCAAGAATGGAATCAACGAGGCTGAAATGGAAGCAATTTGGTTGGGAGCTACGTCTGCATAATGCACATTAATAGGCTCAACTACAGGAAAATCCCCTTCATCTCTAGCAATAACTCTATCCGCAACGATTTTTCCGGTAGTATCCACTGGAACATTTGATTGTGAAATCAGTTTTCCTTCTTCTTCCTCAGCACTCAAATAAATTGGCACTTCAGAAAAATTAATTTTTCCATCTTTAACCCTTCTGTAAGGTGTTTCAATGAAACCAAGGTTGTTTACTTTGGCAAAAACAGCTAAAGAAGATATCAAACCAATATTTGGACCCTCTGGAGTTTCAATCGGACAAAGTCTTCCGTAATGGGTGTAGTGAACGTCACGAACCTCAAAGCCTGCTCTTTCCCTGGATAAACCGCCGGGTCCGAGGGCAGAAAGTCTTCGCTTGTGCGTGATTTCGGCCAATGGATTGGTTTGATCCATGAATTGAGACAACTGGTTGGTTCCGAAGAAAGAGTTGATAACCGATGACAAAGTTTTGGCATTGATCAAATCTATTGGTGTAAATACTTCATTGTCTCTAACGTTCATTCTTTCGCGAATGGTTCTGGCCATTCTAGCTAAACCAACACCAAATTGAGAAGACAATTGTTCACCAACGGTACGAACCCTTCGGTTTGACAAGTGGTCAATATCATCTACCTCCGCTTTTGAGTTGATTAATTCAATCAAATATTTAACGATGGTGATGATGTCTTCTTTGGTCAAAACTTGCTTTTCAACCGGCAAGTCGAGACCTAATTTTTTGTTCATTCTGTAACGTCCTACTTCACCCAGATTGTATCGTTGGTCTGAGAAAAATAGTTTGTCGATGATACCTCTTGCGGTTTCTTCATCGGGTGGTTCTGCGTTACGCAATTGACGATAAATATGCTCGACGGCTTCTTTTTCAGAGTTTGTCGGGTCTTTTTGCAGAGTATTGTGAATGATTGAATAGTCTATTTGATTGCTGCTTTCTTTGTGAAGCAAAATGGTCTTCACGTCTGCATCGACTATTTTATCTATGTGTTCTTTTTCTAAAATGGTATCGCGGTCGAGTATGATCTCGTTTCGTTCGATGGAAACAACTTCTCCGGTATCTTCATCGACAAAATCTTCATGCCAAGTATTTAAAACTCTGGCTGCGAGCTGACGACCCAATACTTTTTTGAGTGCTGTTTTGGATACTTTCAATTCTTCGGCCAAATCGAAAATTTCTAAGATGTCTTTATCTCTTTCGAAACCGATGGCGCGGAAAAGTGTGGTTACCGGTAATTTTTTCTTTCTGTCAATGTAGGCATACATGACGTTGTTGATATCCGTTGCAAACTCAATCCAAGAACCTTTGAAAGGAATAACCCTTGCGGAATACAATTTGGTTCCATTGGCGTGGAATGATTGACCAAAGAATACGCCCGGTGAGCGGTGTAATTGAGAAACCACGACACGTTCAGCACCATTGATAACGAAAGTTCCGCTGGGTGTCATGTAAGGGATCGTTCCCAAATAGACATCCTGAACGATGGTTTCGAAATCTTCGTGCTCCGGATCTGTGCAATATAATTTGAGTCGAGCTTTTAGGGGCACACTGTGCGTGAGTCCGCGTTCGATACATTCTTGAATGGAGTATCGGGGTGGATCGACAAAATAATCAATAAATTCGAGTACAAATTGGTTTCTGGTATCTGTAATCGGAAAATTTTCCATGAAGGTTTTGTAGAGTCCTTCATTTTCTCTTTGATCAGACTTGGTTTCTAATTGAAAGAAATCCTGAAAAGATTTTAATTGGATATCCAAGAAATCAGGGTATTCAACAATGTTTTTGAGCGATGAGAAGCTGATTCTTTCAGATTGATTTGCAGACATCAATGGAAAATATTTGGTTAAAATAATTTTATGAACAAACGTACACTTAACTATACGTAAAATGGTTTAGGTCTATGGGAGTCTATTCCCAAGACCTAAACCTGAAAGGTAAAGTCGGTTGAAATTACTTCAACTCAACCTCAGCACCTGCTTCTTCCAAAGCTTTCTTAAGGCTTTCAGCCTCATCTTTAGAAACGCCTTCTTTCAAAGGGCTTGGTGCTGCATCTACGATGTCTTTAGCTTCTTTCAAACCTAAACCGGTCAATTCTTTTACCAATTTAACTACTGCTAATTTGGAGGCACCGGCTGCTTTCAAGATAACGTCAAACTCAGTTTTTTCTTCTGCTGCAGGGGCATCACTGCCTGCTGCCGGACCTGCTACTGCAACTGCTGCAGCTGCTGGTTCGATACCATACTCGTCTTTAAGAATGGTTGCTAATTCGTTTACCTCTTTTACGGTAAGGTTTACCAACTGTTCTGCGAATGCTTTTAAATCTGCCATTTTTTCTATCGTTTTAAAAAATTTGTAAATAAATTATGTGTGTATTGAGTGCGTACAAAATAATAATTATCTTTCTGATAATGTTTTGACAATTCCTGCAAGTTTTCCACCACTTGATTGAAGTGCTGAAAGCACGTTTTTGGCAGGAGATTGCAACAATCCGATGATTTCTCCAAGGAGTTGTTCTTTTGATTTGATGTTAACTAAATCTTCTAATACTTGGTCTCCCAAATAAATAGATTCGAAGATATAAGCTCCTTTGAGGATGGGTTTATCCGATGTTTTACGGAAATCTTTGATGACTTTTGCCGGCACATTGCTGGTTTCTGAAATCAAAATAGATGTGTTTCCTTTGAGAATGCTTGGTAAATCACCAAAATCCTTATCAGATCTTTCCATGGCTTTAGCCAACAAAGTGTTTTTAACTACGGAAAGCTTCACATTTGCTTTGAAGCAAGCGCGACGAAGGTTAGAAGACGCTCCGGCATTCAACCCGGAAATATCGGCAAAATAAATATTGTTGTTATTTTGAAGTTGCGTCGTTAGATCTTCTATTGCTACTAATTTTTCTTCTTTTGTCATAATCGTAGGGATTAAACCGTTTTAGGATCAACCGGAATTCCGGGACTCATGGTACTGGAGAGACTGATGCTCTTGATGTATGTACCTTTTGCCGCAGTCGGTTTAAGTTTTAATAATGTTTGTAGAAGTTCTTGGGCATTTTCCGAAATTTTAATTGCTTCGAAAGATGCTTTACCGATTCCAGCATGAATAATTCCGGTTTTATCAACTTTAAAGTCGATTTTACCCGCTTTCACTTCAGAAACCGCTTTACCAACTTCCATAGTCACCGTGCCTGTTTTCGGGTTGGGCATCAAACCTCTTGGGCCGAGAATGCGTCCGAGTGGTCCGAGTTTTCCCATCACGCTTGGCATGGTAATAATAACATCTACATCTGTCCAGCCGTCTTTAATTTTTTGTAAATAATCGTCCAGCCCGATAAAATCAGCTCCAGCTTCTTTGGCTTCTGCTTCTTTGTCCGGTGTGACCAAGGCCAAAACACGAACACTTTTACCTGTACCGTGCGGAAGAGATACAACCCCTCTCACCATTTGATTGGCTTTACGTGGGTCAACACCTAATCTAACGGCAATATCAACAGATGGATCAAACTTTACATTGGAAATTTCTTTGACCAATGTTGAAGCTTCGTTAATTGAATAAACTTTGTTTTTTTCAATTTTAGATAAAGCTTCTTTGTATTTTTTTGTTTTCTTTGACATGTTCGAAACTTTTAAAGATTAAAATGGTGCGTTTCCTGTTACCGTGATACCCATAGAACGTGCTGTTCCGGCTACCATTGACATACCAGACTCAATTGTAAATGCGTTGAGATCTTGCATTTTGTCTTCAGCGATTTCACGAATTTGATCCCATGAAACGCTTGCTACTTTTTTACGATTGGATTGTGCTGAACCGCTTTTAATCTTAGCTGCTTCGAGTAATTGAACTGCTGCAGGCGGAGTTTTGATGACAAACTCGAAAGATTTGTCTTTGTAAACTGTAATTGCAACAGGCAATATTTTCCCGGGTTTATCTTGGGTTCTTGCATTGAATTGTTTGCAAAATTCCATGATATTAACACCGGCAGATCCTAAGGCGGGTCCAACCGGTGGCGATGGATTCGCGGCACCTCCCCTAACTTGTAGTTTAACTACCTTACTGATTTCTTTAGCCATTTTTGTTAATTTTAATTTCAGACGCTTGTTTGGAAGCTAAAACGTCTCTTTTATAGTGATGTGTAACAATTTTTTTCTTAAACTTTTTCTACTTGCATATAACTAAGTTCCAATGGTGTTTTTCTTCCGAAAATCTTAACCATGACTTCGAGTTTTCTTTTTTCTTCGTTGATTTTCTCAACAGTTCCGTTAAATCCGTTGAATGGTCCGTCTATTACTTTAATGGTTTCACCTATTACATAAGGAATAGATACATTTTCAGCTTTTACGGCAAGTTCATCCACTTTACCCAACATTCGGTTTACCTCTGAGAGTCTTAAAGGTACGGGCTCTCCTCCTTTTGTTTCACCGAGAAATCCAATTACACCGTTGATTGATTTGATAATATGCGGTATTTCACCCGTAAGGTTTGCTTCAATCATTACATAACCCGGAAAATAAACTTTCTCTTTGTTTATTTTTTTACCGTTCCGAATCTGTATAACTTTTTCGGTAGGAACCAATACTTGAAAAATAGAATCCTCTAAACCAAATCGTTTGATTTCCGATTCGATATAAGATTTAATTTTATTCTCTTGGCCACTTACCGCCCTGACTACATACCATTTTTTTAGATTTCCAGACTCTGCCATCAGATTTATTATGATTTGATTGCGTTAAAATAAAAATCCAAAATTTCGCTGATGAGTAAATCTATTCCCCAAATTGACAATGAAAAAATCACAGAAAAAACGGCAACAGTAACGGTCAGTCTTTGTGCCTCCGCCCATGAAGTCCAAGAAACCTTGGTTTTCAATTCAGTAAAAGATTCTTTTATGTATTCTATAAATGCCGACATAATTTATATTTAACAGCTTTTAGTAATTTATACTCACTCAGCAAGTTTTTTATAGAGTCTATTACTCTATCGAAACCTCACATTGCTTAATTTTTTAGAAAAATAAAATCATTATTAAAATTTTTATCCTTCATCAAAATTGCAGCGGCAGAAAATTTCCCCTCTACTGCTCAGAACATCCAGAAACTTCGGAACTCGTCTTTCTAGTTCTGCACGGGCGGAGAGGCTTCCCTCGACTTCGCTCGGGATGAACTTCTCGCCTATCTATTCTGCACGGGCGGAGAGGCTCGAACTCCCGACACCTGGTTTTGGAGACCAGTGCTCTACCAACTGAGCTACGCCCGTTTGTTGTTTACTTCGTCAACCCAAAAACAGCATTAATCAAATAAAAAAATATTTAAAAAACAATAATTAAGGCACTTCAAAAGAAGCACCTTAACTATTTTAATGTATTTGCTTAGTTAACAATTTCAGTCACCTGACCTGCGCCAACTGTTCTACCACCTTCACGGATTGCAAAACGCAAACCTACATTCAATGCGATTGGATTCAACAATTGAACTTCGATGGTAAGGTTGTCGCCGGGCATAACCATTTCAACTCCGCTGGGAAGATTGATAGTTCCGGTAACGTCTGTTGTGCGAACGTAAAACTGCGGACGATAGTTGTTGTGGAATGGTGTGTGACGACCACCTTCTTCTTTTTTAAGGATATAAACCTCCGCTTTAAACTTGTCGTGTGGTTTAACTGAACCTGGTTTACAGATAACCATCCCTCTTTTGATTTGGGTTTTATCGATCCCTCTCAATAGAAGACCAACGTTATCTCCAGCTTCGCCTCTATCCAATATTTTACGGAACATTTCAACTCCGGTAATGGTTGAAGTTAATTTCTCCGCACCCATACCGATGATTTCAACGCTGTCTCCTGTCAAAGCAATACCTGTTTCGATACGACCTGTTGCAACCGTACCACGGCCTGTGATAGAGAACACGTCTTCAACAGGCATCAAGAATGATTTCTCAATGTCACGAACGGGAAGTTCGATCCATGTATCGACCGCTTCCATCAATTGCATAACGGTATCTACCCATTTCTCTTCACCATTCAATGCGCCTAATGCTGATCCTTGGATTACCGGTGAATTGTCACCATCGTAATCATAGAAAGACAAAAGGTCTCTGATTTCCATTTCAACAAGTTCTAACAACTCTTCATCATCCACCATGTCAACTTTGTTCATGAAAACAACCAAGCGAGGAATACCTACTTGACGACCAAGCAAGATGTGCTCACGTGTTTGTGGCATCGGACCGTCTGTGGCAGCCACTACAAGAATAGCACCGTCCATTTGAGCAGCACCCGTAACCATGTTTTTCACGTAATCCGCGTGACCCGGACAGTCAACGTGCGCATAGTGACGATTGGCCGTAGAATATTCTACGTGTGAAGTATTGATGGTAATACCTCTTTCTTTTTCTTCCGGAGCGTTGTCGATAGAATCGAAACTTCTCTTTTCAGAAAGACCTTTGCTTGCCAATACGTTAGTAATAGCTGCAGTTAATGTAGTTTTACCGTGATCCACGTGCCCAATCGTACCGATATTTAAGTGGGGTTTGGAACGGTTGAATGTTTCCTTTGCCATGATTAAAAAAAATTAAGACTTTAGTTTATATTAGTGTTTAAGAGATTTTTGGTTTGAATTTAATTGCAGACGTCAACGAAATTCGATTTATTTTAAAGTAAGATTAAACGCCCAACTTACTTTATATTTTGATTTTGTATGTTTTACTTTCAGAGCCAATGACGGGACTTGAACCCGTGACCTCTTCCTTACCAAGGAAGCACTCTACCACTGAGCTACACCGGCTTTTGAGCGGGAAACGAGATTCGAACTCGCGACATTCAGCTTGGAAGGCTGACGCTCTACCAACTGAGCTATTCCCGCTTTTTAGATTCAAAAAATACGTATGCATCTTTTGAACAATTTGATTTCAATAAATAATGAACTTTTCTGAATCTGAAAAGACTTAAATAAAGTCGGCTCACCAATTCGCTTTAGAATAACCTGCGAAGGTTACCGCTTCTAAACCCGTGAGCAGAGCAGTCCCGACGTTTCGGGAGAACCTGCGAAGGTTACCGCTTCTAAACCCGTGGGGAGAGCAGGATTCGAACCTGCGAAGGTTACCCAACAGATTTACAGTCTGTCCTCGTTGGCCGCTTGAGTATCTCCCCTTTTGGACATCATAAAA
>PHDQ01000254.1 GCA_002841025.1 Bacteroidetes bacterium HGW-Bacteroidetes-13
ATTTAATTATGCGGCTTATGCGTTTCGCACCAAAGATTTCGGTAAAACATGGGAAAGAATCGCCGACGATACCCAAATCAAAAGTTATGTTTTGAGCATCCTCGAAGACACCGAAAACCCCAATTTAATGTTTCTGGGTGCAGACGACGGCTTGTATGTGAGTTTTGATGCCGGAAAAAATTGGAACAAATGGACAGCCGGATTCCCAACGGTGACTGCCATGGATTTGGTGATTCAACCCCGTGAACAAGACCTCGCCATCGGAACTTTTGGGCGTGCATTTTACATCTTGGATGATATCCGACCTTTGCGAAGCATCGCACAAAACAAGGACATACTCAACAACAACATCAAACTTTTTGAGCCACCAACAGCTTATTTGGCAACCTATCAGCAACCTTCCGGAAGCCGATTTGGTGCCGATGCCGAGTTCAATGGTGAAAACCGACCTTCGGGAGCGATGATTGCCTATTATTTTAAAAGTAAAGAAGACAAATCGACTGAAAAAGTTGAAGAAGCAGATGTCAAAGACAAAAAACCGAAAAAAGATTCTATTCAATTGGATGTTTATGACGGTGACCGCTTAATCAGAACGCTGAAACAAGTCGCGCCTGAAGATAACGGTCTGCAGCGCATGTATTGGGGCTTGGATGAAAAATCGGCAGACAGACCTTCGCGAACCCTCCGAAAAAGCAACCGTGAATTTGGCGGACAAGATGTGTTGCCCGGAACCTATAAACTCAAAATAACGTACAAAGATCAATCGGATGAAACCACTGTCAAGGTAGAAGTTGACCCGCGATTGAAACCATCCTTTGCCGATTTGAAAAGCAAATACGATGCAGCTAAATTGCTCGACGGATTTTCTGAATCTGCTGCCAAAGCCACCAAACAATTGGCTGAAAGCAGACAAACAGCCGACGATCTTCAAAAAGATTTCGCCAAGGCGGATAAAGAAAAATACAAAACAGAAATACAATCGAGCAAAGACATCATCAAAAAAATCGACGAACTCTTAGACCTGTATTTTGGCAAAGAAGACAAACGCCAAGGCATCGTGAGAAGTCCGTTGCCAAATGTGACCAACCGGATTTTCGGCGCAAGCCGCTACGTCAGAAGCAGAAATGGTGCCGTCACAGCCACCGAGCAAAGGTTGATAGATCAAGCCAAGGATGAACTCAATCAAGCTTTGGAAAAAACGAATACTTTTTTTGAAACAGTTTGGCCTGTTTACAAAAATTCTGTACAAGATAAATTACCTTCGCCTTTTAAAGAAACACAGCTCATCAATAAAAATTAATCCTTAAAAAACCATCTTATGGCAAAGAGTCATGACGCAAAAAAAACCGTCAAAAAAGAACCGCTAAAAACACCCAAAGAAAAAAAAGAAGAAAAGCGGTTGAAGAAAAACAAACGTGATTAAACATTTTTTCACAAAATAAAACCATCTCCTAAACGCAACTTGGGGATGGTTTTTTTATTACTTTTGCACAAGCTTTTCCGCTTTACGGGAATAATTTATATAACCTTCTTACTTTGAAAAAAACGATTGTGATTGCCTTGATTCTTTGGGCAAATATAAATTTCGCACAAGAAACAGGCGAAGACAAATTGGGAAGTTGGTTTCTGCTAAGTGTTAAAAATCAAGTAACTGATAATTTTAGTGTAAGTACGATTATTCAAAAGCGATTTCACGAGTTTTTGGATAACGGGCAGAGTGTATTCGTATCGTTGGCACTAAACTATAAATTAAACGACAAGGTAACGCTTACAGAGGGTTTTGGCTATTTAGAAAATCAACCCTTTTTAAAACCAATCGATTTTGAGACAACATTTGACAGGCGTATTTTCGAACAATTAACCTACAACGATAAAATTGACCGGTTGCAAATCAACCAACGATTTCGTACGGAGCACCGTTGGCTTACCAAAAGAGAAAATACTGATTTTGAATCGCGTTTCAGGTATCAACTTTGGTTAAGATATCCGCTCAACCACAAATCGATAACACCTAACACAATCTATTTAAGTTCGTTTGATGAAATCATATTTAATTTCCAAGGAGATGTCTTCAGCCAAAATCGGATTTTCGGAGGAATGGGATATCAATTGGATAAAAATATCCGGTTTGAAGGCGGATACATGAAAAATCAATTTAGGGGACGGAATTTTGACCGTATCTGGTTGATGCTTTTTATCAACACCGATTTGCGGAAAATTTTTAAAAAGAACACAAACAGTCACTCTTAAAATATTCATAAATCTTTGACCTTAAACAAAATTTAATCTTGATTCCTTCACTTTCTCTATCTTAATTGATAATTTAGCCAATAATTAAAACCTAAGTAAAATGAAAAAAGCAATTTTTTTAAGCACTGTTCTGTTCGTCATGCTGGCTACTGCCTGCAAAAATGATAAAAAATCCGAAGTGGAAGATGAAGCCATCTCGGTAGAAGTTCCCGAAGTTGCTAAGGCTAAAAAAGTGGAAGTCCACATCACTGCAACGACCGGAAATTCGATGGTTGGTCATGCGACTTTCACGGAAAAAAATGGCAAAGTGAAGCTGCATATTATGTTTGAAGGATTAACACCCGGCGAGCATGCCATTCACATTCACGATGTAGCCGATTGCTCATCAGGAGACGGAAAATCTGCCGGCGGACACTGGAATCCAACCCATGTTGACCACGGAAAATGGATGGAAGGCTCGGCACACCACGCTGGTGACATTGGAAACTTTACTGCGGATGCCGATGGCAAAGCCACCCTCGATTTTGAAACCGACAAATGGTGTATCGGTTGTGACGACCCAACTAAAAACATCCTCGGACACGGACTTATCGTTCATGCCGACCCTGATGATTTCACCACCCAACCTACCGGAAACGCCGGTGGAAGAGTCGGTTGTGGAGAAATCAAGTAAAATACAGTACACCTTCAAAAAAAGAGCCTCATTTTAATGGGGCTTTTTTTTTATGTAACTATTCAGTCTAATGAAGAATCGATACAAATTTTGTCTGTTCGAGTGTTTTA
>PHDQ01000255.1 GCA_002841025.1 Bacteroidetes bacterium HGW-Bacteroidetes-13
CGAAATAAGTGTAGGTTCCCCCGACGATTCGGGGCTATCACCCGCACAACGAATAGCTTCTGAGAAATCAGGAGCTTTTTTGTTTTTGAAAAATTTGAAAGACAAAGAATACATTGGCTCTCACGCCTGTTAAATTAACTGGTTTTTAAAAATTTCGAATTTATAATGTATCAATTTTTATTGTTTCAACTTCGATGGCTGCAAGAAAATCGAGATCCCGAAAGGCATTGATTAAACACACTTTTTGATAAGTTTCCACATCCAAAACGTCAATCTTTACTTCTGTAATTTTTCTGTTTTGAAGCAATTCGGCTCTTTTAGTTCCTTTTAGCAGAGGTGTGTTTGGCGTAAACCAATTCTCACCGTTCCAAAAAGCCAAATTGGCAAAAGTGCAATCAGTTATCAATCCGTTTTTGGCAATGATTATTTCATCTACATCGCTGTTTTGCAGTAATAAATCGTTAAAAAGCTTCCTGTTTTCCCATTTGTAATCATAGGATATATCCGAAAGTTGCACGATTTTGAGTGTTTTAATACTCCGAAACTGATAGGGTGAAAAGCTGATTTGTTCGATATCTCGTTCATAAATCAATCGGCATCGATAAATCCCCGTCAAACAATCTTTGGGAATTTGGATGAATTTCGATAAATCTAAAGCGGCTGAAGCGCCAAAAAGTTCAGCCCGAGAGCGATTGAATCGAGCCGAATGGAAATCGATATTGATTGGTTTTCCGTCTCTTATTTGTATGGTTTCTATTAGTTTCATGGTGTTTTATGTGTCTAAAAGGGCAAATAGACCTTGTCTATCATCTCTTGATATTCGGTTTGCGCATCCGACAAAGCGGTGATTCCGCCACCACTTTTAAACACCATACCCAAGTCCGTTTTTTCAATAAACCGAATCATCACCGCGCTGTCTAAATTCTCACCATCAAAAACACCGAAAACGCCGGTATAATAACCTCTTTCATAATTTTCCGATTCGTGAATAATTTGTCTTGTTTGTTGTTTTGGCGCACCTGTTACCGAGCCTGCCGGCAGCATGTCGAACAATAAATTTCCGATTTTATTTTGATAATCTTCGGGCAACTCTCCACTGATTTCAGAACTCACTTGTAGTAAACCACCTTTGTTTGTCTCGACTCGATCAATGTATCTGAATCTGTTTACAGTGACATTTTTAGAAAATACACTTAAGTCATTTCTTATCAAGTCAACTATGGTAGCGTGTTCGGCCATTTCTTTTGGATTCATTAAAATCAAATTTTCCGCATCGCTTACGTGATCAGAAATGGTTCCTTTCATCGGGTATGAATAAATAATTCCATTTTTTATTTTGACAAAGGTCTCGGGAGAAAAAACAACAAAATTGTCCTGCACATACAAATTATATTTCGATTGGCTTCTTAGAAAAATTTCCAACAAAGTCAGATTTGCTTCGATGGGGGTAGCTTGGGTCAGGTTTACCAAAAAGCTATTTCCTCTTTGCAAGTGTGTTTTAACCCGATTGAATGCCTTCAGATAGACCGCAAAATCCACAGGATGTTTTTCAAATGCAACAGGTTTATGAGCAACCCCGTTTTGTGATGAAAAATTCCCGATTCCATCTATTCGATAGAGAACATTTGCTTTTTCCAACTCATCCAAAGGGAAGACTAACGGTTGCCGCATCTCGTAGTCAATCACAAAAAGAAACGGGATGCGAGATGCGCCAAGTAAGTTCATCTTTGCACAAGCTCGCACTGCTGAGTCTGAAACAGGAGGGATGTATTTTTTTGGATTTTGCATTTTTAAAGAGAAAATCTGTTATGCTGTTTTACGCGTACGCAAATATAATCCTTGCTTTTCTGAAACGGTGTTGTCGGCGTTGTAATAAACTAAAAAACGACTTTATAAATCTTTACAAAATCGTATTTTTACAAAAATTGAATTCCGATGAGCCAACAAAAAAGACTGTTTCTACTTGATGCCTATGCCTTGATATTCAGAGGTTATTACGCGTTTATAAAAAATCCACGGATCAATTCTAAAGGGCTGAACACCTCAGCGGTGATGGGATTTATGAATTCTTTGTTGGATGTCATCAAAAGAGAAAAGCCCGATCATTTGGCAGTTGCTTTTGACAAAGGCGGAAGCGATTTCCGCAACGAGATGTTTACAGCGTACAAAGCCAACCGCGACGAAACGCCCGAAGCCATTCGGATTGCTGTCCCGTATATCCAAAAAATACTCGAAGCCATGACCATACCCGTGATTGAAAAAGCGGGTTTCGAAGCCGATGATTTGATCGGCACCTTGGCAAAGCAAGCAGAAAAAGAAGGCTACCAAGTTTTTATGGTTACGCCCGACAAGGATTTTGCGCAGTTGGTCAGTGAAAACATTTTTATGTATCGCCCGGCGCGCATGGGAAATGGCATCGAAATATGGGGAATTCCGGAAGTTCAAGCTAAGTTTGAGATAGAAAATCCGCTTCAAGTCATCGATTTTTTGGCCATGATGGGCGATGCAGTCGATAACATCCCGGGCTTGCCTGGAGTGGGAGAAGTGACGGCAAAAAAACTTCTAAAAGAGTTTGGTTCCATCGAAAATTTGTTGGAAAACACGGATAAACTCAAAGGTAAACTCAAAGAGAATATTGAAAACAACAAAGAAAAAGGGCTGATGTCCAAAAAATTAGCCACCATTTTGCTCGATTGCCCCGTGACTTTCCACGAACAAGATTTCGAGATGGCTAAACCAAAATTCGATCAACTCAATGCGCTTTTTGACGAACTCGAATTCCGCCGCATCAAAGAACAGTTCGAGCAACTCTTTGCCAATCATTATTTGGCAGATTCCCATGCAACTGCTGCTGGAGTGCTTAGCGAGAAAACTTCCGGCAAAGCAACCGATCAAATGTCGCTTTTTGGAGAAAATACCGTCGCCGACTCACCTAACTTGATGAACAGTTCTTTCAAAAACATACAAACTACGCCGCATTTATACCAAACCATCGACAGCGAATTTGCACTCAAAATTTTGGTGGATAAACTC
>PHDQ01000022.1 GCA_002841025.1 Bacteroidetes bacterium HGW-Bacteroidetes-13
GTAAAAAGTCGCTAATTTTTAGAAGTATTTGCCAATTAAATTAAAGTTTTATGCCAACTGATAATAAATCCTTGTAGTTTTTTTGCGTTTTAAAAAATTTGGCAATGTAAGGACTTGTCGGCACGACCTTCAATTTCTTTTCAGTCACATAGTCTAAAACTTTGATGATGAAATTGTTTTTGAAGGTTTCATCTTGCAATTCGTCTGGAACACTCAACTTTGTCAGAAAAATTTTGCGTTCCTGCAATGCGTACTCTATGGTTGCTTTACATTCGCAAGAATTACATTCAAATTGTCTTAAAAATTCATTGTTTTTAATTTGGATTGAATCAGCAGTTGTCATAAGTCATGTTATTTAATTAATACATAGGAATTTCTAAAAAAATAAAGAACATTTTTTTGAAATACGCGTTATAAATTTTATCAATTATTTTCCGTGCTTTGATTTCAAAGTGTTCAGAATGATTACTTTTGAAAATACAAATTTACAAAAACTATCTTTAACTTTAATTTATATGATTTATGCCAACCGACAGTTTGCCGATTCCTGTTTATTTTATGCCCGGAATGTCTGCAAATCCATTGATTTTTGAGAAGATTATACTGCCAGAAGATAGATTTTCCATGCATTTTTTGGAGTGGAAAATGCCGGTTGTTGATGAGCCTTTGAAGATTTATTCCGCACGGATTGCTCAAGAGATTACACATGAAAATCCCGTTTTGCTAGGTGTTTCATTTGGGGGAATCATTGCGCAAGAAATAAGTAAAATTATTTCGATAAGAAAACTAATTATCATTTCAAGTGTAAAATCGAATCGAGAGTTTCCTAAAAAGTTTAAGTTTGCGCAATTGACACGAGCACATAAATTATTTCCCACCGGATTAATTGCCAACATGGCGATATTGCACAATTTGGCTTTTGGAGATAATTTTAAAAAAAAACTCATTTCATATGAAAAGTATCTGACAGTCAGGGATAAAATTTATTTGGATTGGGCAATTAATGCAATTGTCAATTGGAATCAAGAAGAGCCACTTAAAAATATAATACATATTCACGGAACCGAAGATTTGATTTTTCCCGCATCGAATATTAAAGATTATCTCGAAATAAAAGGGGGCGACCACGCCATGATTTTGAGTAAAGCAAAATGGTTTAAGGAACATCTGCCTGAAATTATTTTGGAGTAATGCCGTCATATTGTATAAAACTGACTCAAAGTGAAGTATTTAATTTAAAAAAAAATGAAGTTATGAAAACCATGCAAAAAATTTTGAGCACTTTGGGATTGATTTTCGTGGGTGTTTTATTAAGCCACTCCGTTCGTTCTGAATCTGTCCCTGATTTAACCCTATTCAGCAACGACCCTAAATCCGCAATTGCAAGAACCAAGGCAGTTGAAGTCCCTGAAAACATTGATTTTGCAGGAGAAATTGTGCCTGTCAAAGACGTAGATGTTTACGAAAGACTTGATCGTGAACTTCTTATCAACACCTATTTGCATTCCAGTACCATACTCAACTTTAAACGAGCCAATAAGTTTTTCCCGGTGATTGAGCCCATTTTGAAAGAATATGGAGTTCCCGATGATTTTAAATATTTGGCGGTCATCGAAAGCAATCTGCAAAACGTCACTTCACCTGCAGGTGCAAAAGGCATTTGGCAGTTTATGCCGGTCACAGCTAAACAGTACGGTCTTGAAGTAAATTCGTCTGTTGATGAACGCTATCATTTGGAAAAATCTACCATCGCCGCTTGCAAGTATTTGATTGATGCCAAATCCAAATTTGGCAGTTGGACTTTGGCTGCGGCATCCTACAATGCAGGTATGGGCGGAATCAATTCAAAACTCACAAAACAAGATGTTGCGGATTACTACAATCTTTTGCTAAATTCAGAAACAAGCCGATATTTATTCAGAATCATCGCTGTCAAACAGATTATGCAAAATCCCGAAAAATATGGATTCGACTTCCAACCCGAGGATTTTTATCAATATACTCCCAACCATAAAATAGAAATAGATTCCTCAATAACAGATCTAACCAAGTTTGCGGCTGAACAAGGTGTCAATTATAAAATATTGAAAAGACATAACCCTTGGTTGTTAGAAAATAGTTTGGTGAACAATTCTCGAAAAAAATATGAAATTGAAATTCCTGAAGTCGGATTTTATGTTTTGAATTGATTAGGGTCAGTTCTTTTTCTTATAACTTTCTAAACCGGTGACTGAGCGCCTGCCTGTCGGCGGGCAGGAAGCTGAAGCCACTGGTTTTCAAATTTCTTTCAATTGTATCGAATTTTAGGCTTTTTTTCCATACCCCGAAGTGTCAATTATCCTGAGTCTTGTTTCTTGCCCCAAAAACACCCGATTTTTTAAATGACAATTTGGCATTTACCAAGAATTGGCAATACTTTTGCAAGCCAAAATCGAAATAAAATAAGCAATGGACATCAAAGACAACTCAGGAATTGAAAAAGATACAAGTACACATACTGCAGACAAAAGCCAACCATCAGATGAAAAGGCTTCCAAGTCAAAAAACAAATCCAAAACAGACGCAAAAATAAAATCATTGGAGGAAGCTGTTCAGCAAGAAAAGGATAAATTTCTCAGGCTTTTCGCCGAATTTGAGAACTACAAAAAAAGAACATCCAAAGAGCGAATCGAGCTGTTTAAGACAGCCGGTCAGGACGTGCTTGTATCCTTATTGCCTGTCTTAGATGATTTTGACAGAGCACTCGGTCAGTTAGCTAAGTTAGAAGATCAAAGCATGTACTCCGGAATTTCACTCATCAACAACAAACTTAGAGACACACTTGTTTCTAAAGGATTGGAACCGTTTGAGGTGAATATTGGCGACTCGTTCAATGCTGATTTTCACGAAGCAGTCACCCAAATTCCGGCTCCATCTGAGGAGATGAAAGGAAAAATAGTCGATGTTTTGGAAAAAGGATACAAGCTTGGAGAAAAAATAATCAGATATCCGAAAGTAATTATCGGACAATAATTTAACACATCAATGAAAGAGGATTATTACAAAATATTGGGCATTGAAAAAGGAGCTTCAGAGGCTGAGATAAAAAAGGCATATCGAAAGAAAGCCATTGAATATCACCCCGATAAAAACCCCGGTGACAAAAGTGCAGAAGAAAAATTTAAAAAAGCGGCTGCTGCTTATGAAGTTTTGAGCGATCCGAACAAGCGTGCAAAATACGACCAATATGGTCATGCTGCTTTTGACGGATCAGGAGGTTTTAGCGGTGGAGGGATGAATATGGAAGATATTTTTAGTCAGTTTGGCGATATTTTTGGCGGTCATTTTGGCGGTGCTTTTTCTGGATTTGGCGGAGGCGGAGGCGGTCAAAGAAGAATGAAAGGAAGCAACCTTCGGATTCGTGTAAAATTGACGTTGGAAGAAATTGTAAATGGTGTTGAAAAGAAAATTAAAGTCAGGAGAAAGGTACAAGCTCCGGACGTGCGTTACACCACTTGCAGCACCTGCAACGGCAGCGGTCAAATATTGCGAGTAACCAATACCATTCTTGGTCGTATGCAGACTGCTTCAGCCTGCCACGTCTGCCAAGGCAGCGGACAAACCATACTTTCTAAACCCACCGATGCCGATGCACAAGGATTGAAATTTGTGGAAGAAACAGTTTCAATTCAGATACCCGGCGGAGTCAGCGACGGCATGCAACTCAAGGTCTCAGGAAAAGGAAACGACGCACCCGGAAATGGAATACCTGGAGATTTAATCGTATTGATCGAAGAGGTAGAACACGACCTACTCAAACGTGAAGGTGACAACTTACATTACGATTTGTATGTCAGTTTTTCGGAAGCGACCTTGGGTGTCTCAAAAGAAATAGAGACGGTGTCAGGTAAAGTTAGAATTAAACTCGAACCAGGCATACAGTCTGGTAAGATACTCAGGCTGAAAGGCAAAGGCGTAAGCAATGTAAACGGCTACAACAAAGGCGATTTGTTGGTTCATGTGAACGTTTGGACACCCAAGGAATTGTCGAAAGAACAAAAGGATTTTTTTGAGAGAATGTTGGAAGATCCAAATTTTATTCCCAAGCCTGAGAAAAACGATAAATCATTCTTTGAAAAAGTAAAAGACATGTTTTCTTAAAATAATTTGTTAAAATAAAATTATTTTTTTTACATTTGGAGTGTCATTAAACTTTAGTGACATTTTTTCTTTTTCATAGCAATTTTTTTCCCATCCTTGGCATGCAAATGTTGAGGATGGGTTTTTTTATATCGGTTTCAATTTTGAAAAGCATGCATATTTTAATACATTATTACTTACATTTACAAAAATTGTTTTTTAAATTCTTATGAAAAATAAGGTACTGGAAGTCAATAATGTCTCGAAATCTTATGACAATTATTTGGCTATAAACAATGTGTCACTTTCCATTAATCAAGGTACTATCTTTGGCTTGTTGGGACCAAACGGCGCAGGCAAAACTTCGTTGATTCGTATTATTAATCAAATTACGATGCCGGACAGCGGTACAATTTTGTTCAATGGGAATCCACTAAGCCAAAGTCATGTCAAGCAAATAGGCTATTTGCCGGAAGAACGCGGATTGTACAAATCCATGAAAGTAGGCGAGCAAGTACTTTATCTGTCTCAGCTCAAAGGAATGGAGAAATCAGAAGCTAAGTCAAAAATCGATTTTTGGTTTAAAAAATTCGGGATTGAAAGCTGGTGGAATAAAAAAGTAGAAGAGTTGTCAAAAGGAATGGCACAGAAAATTCAATTCATCGTAACTGTTTTGCACGAGCCGAAATTATTGATCTTTGATGAGCCATTTAGCGGTTTTGACCCCATCAACGCGGAAATTATCAAAAACGAAATTTTGTTGCTCAAAGAAAAAGGCGCGACCATCATCTTTTCGACACACCGCATGGAATCTGTTGAAGAATTGTGTGATGATATTGCGTTGATGAACAAATCCAACCTGATTTTAAACGGTAATTTATCAGCTATCAAAGAATCGTTTAAACAAAACATTTTTGAGGTGAAACTGAAGATGTTTGAAGAGCATAAATCCATAGAAGCAATCAATAAAAAAGTGAATATTATAGAAAATATTTACGACCCGGCTAAAAACATAAATTCGTTCAAGATTCAATTATCCGAAGGAAAATCTTCAAATGATTTGTTAGCCGAACTTTCAAAAACAGGCAGTATTATACACTTTAAAGAGTTGATTCCAAGCGTAAACGATATTTTTATTCAATCTGTAAAATCTGATTCACATGCAATTGCTTAAGATTATTATAAACAGAGAATTTAAGGCACGCGTCAGGAACAAATCATTTATGGTTATGACTTTTATGAGCCCGCTTTTGGCGGTATTCATGTTTTTTTTAATCACTTATTTATCCAAAGTAAATACCGAAGAAAAAAAAGAAATTGCCGTTTATGATCCCTCAGAGAAACTTCAGGAAATTTTGTTCGACACACAAAAAGTAACCTATCGGTTTTTAGACAACACTTCCCTTGAAAAATCTAAAGAATTGGTAGTTTCCAAAGAACTTTTCGGATTGATTTATTTTGCTGAAAACGCCGAATTTAAGCCACAAATTACATTCTATACAGACAATTCACCCGGACCGACACTCGTTTCAGATATTGAAGCCAAAGTAAATGATTATTTCTGGAGACAAGATTTAAAAAATCAAGGCATAGATCCTGAACTTTTTCAAAAAAAGCAAAACAATGTTGTGGTGGATTTACAAAGTTTTTCCGGTAAAAAAACTTCAAAAACGACAACCTATGTAAAAATGTTTTTTGGAGGTGCATCCGGTTATTTGATTATGATGTTTATTGTCATCTACGGAAATATGGTCATGCGAAGCGTCATTGAAGAGAAAACCAATCGAATCATTGAAATTATCATCTCTTCTGTGAAACCATTTTATCTCATGTTGGGAAAGATTATAGGAACTTCACTCGCTGGTTTACTCCAGTTTACCATCTGGATTGTTCTCGGATTTATACTGACCAATATCTTAGGTGTTTTCTTTAATTTTAACGAACCACAAACGGCCACATCAGCCAGTTCTATTGATTTACCAAGCCTTATGCAATCTATCTCTGAACTTCCATTGGCATTGATGATAGTTTCTTTCTTTTTGTATTTTATAGGTGGATATTTTCTCTACAGTGCCATTTATGCAGCCATAGGCGCAGCAGTTGATAATGAAACCGATACGCAACAATTTCTATTACCCATCTTGCTTCCGCTTGTTTTGGGTGTTTATGTTGGTTTTGTGACGGTATTTGATAATCCACATGGCTCCGTTGCAACCTTGTTTTCAATTTTCCCATTGACTTCACCGATAGTGATGCTGATGAGAATCCCTTTTGGTGTGCCCTGGTGGCAACTTGTAACGTCTTTGATTTTACTGTTTGTTTCTTTTGTAATTGTGGTTTGGTTTGCCGGTAAAATTTACAGGGTTGGGATACTCATGTATGGCAAAAAACCTACGTATAAAGAATTGTATAAATGGTTGAAGTATTGAAAATAGCGCCTGCCCATTCTGTTAATTTTCTTTATTTCAAGGGTACTTTGTCGTGCGATGTTTAATATTTTGAATTAAACCGCTCATAGTTTGCATAAGTTTAACTAAGTACTCAATACTTGGTTTCAATTTTTTTTGATTAACTTTCAAACGTGAATTACAATAACAAAATATGCCCAAAATTCTAATCATAGAAGACGAAGCCAGCATACGCAGAGTCTTGTCTAAAATACTTAAAGAAGAAAATCCCGCCTACGAAACCACAGAAGCCGAAGACGGAAAACAAGGTCTTGAAATGTTTTCAAACGACGATTACGATTTGGTTATTTGTGACATCAAAATGCCAAAAATGGACGGTGTTGAACTATTGGAAGCCGCAAAAAAAATCAAACCCGAAGTGCCTTTTTTGATGATTTCCGGTCACGGAGACATCGAAACTGCCGTGCAAACCATGCGTATGGGCGCATTTGATTACATTTCAAAACCACCCGATTTGAATCGGTTGTTGCATGTCGTTCGAAACGCATTGGACAAAAAAGTTTTGCTGACAGAAAACACCATTTTAAAGAAAAAAGTCAGCAAAAACTTTGAAATGATTGGCACATCATCGGGGATGCAGCACGTTAAGGAACTTATAGAAAAGGTATCAACTACAGAAGCACGCGTGCTAATCACTGGTGAAAATGGCTCCGGAAAAGAATTGGTAGCGCATTGGTTACATCAGAAAAGCAGTCGATCTACCGGACCTTTCATAGAAGTGAATTGTGCCGCAATACCTTCCGAACTTATTGAGAGTGAATTGTTCGGTCATGTGAAAGGTGCCTTTACGTCGGCTGTAAAAGACAGAGCAGGGAAGTTTGAAGCTGCCAACGGAGGCACGCTATTCTTAGATGAAATTGGTGATATGAGTCTTTCAGCACAAGCCAAAGTACTTCGTGCATTGCAAGAAAATAAAGTATCGCGTGTTGGTTCTGAAAAAGACATCAAAGTTGATGTACGAATCATTGCAGCGACCAATAAAAACCTAAAAAAAGAAATAGAAGAAAACAAATTTCGAGAAGATTTATACCACCGATTGGCTGTTATTTTGATTCAAGTACCTTCGCTTAACGACCGAAGAGAAGACATTCCTGAATTGATTTCTTTTTTTGCCGACAAGATTGCAGAGGAACAAGGCAACGCGACAAAAAAATTTACGGGAAAAGCCATCAAAATGCTCCAAGAATATGACTGGACAGGGAATGTTCGCGAACTCCGAAATGTGGTCGAACGACTGATAATTTTAGGTGGCGATGTGGTGGACGAAAACGATGTGTCGCTTTTTGCAAGCAAATAGTTAATCAGATTGTTTTTAAATTTAAACATTCTTTTTAGAACAAATCACTTATAATACAACAAACATGACTTTTAGAAAACTTTTAATGAACGTCCATCTGATTTTTTTATTCAGTTTCATTGCGACGGCGCAACAACAAACCCCTCCACAAACCGATTTGCGAATTTATGATATCATCCAAGCTGTATCGGCAGATCGGATAGAAAATGACATTCGGACTTTGGCTAATTTTGGAACCAGAAACACCTTGAGCGATACCGTGTCTCAAACCAGGGGAATCGGTGCAGCTCGTCGTTTTGTCAAGCGAGCATTTGACGAAATTTCAAAATCTTGTAAAGGTTGTTTGGAAGTATCCTATCAGAAAGATTTTGTAAAAAAAGGTGAGGGTGCACGTATTGTAAATGACGTTTGGGTCGTCAATGTGGTTGCCATTCAGCGAGGTACAAAATATCCCAATCGGTACATTATCATGAGTGGAGACATCGATTCAAGAATTTCCGACCCCCTCAACTACACGGACGATTCACCCGGTGCCAACGACAATGCTTCCGGTATGGCAGGGACGATAGAAGCCGCAAGGGTTTTGTCAAAATATCAATTTGAAAGCAGTATTGTCTATTTAGGTTTGTCAGGTGAAGAACAAGGTCTTTTCGGAGGAAAAGGATTTGCTAATGCTGCGAAAGAAAAAGGTTGGGACATTATTGGGGTCTTTAACAATGACATGATTGGCAACATCGAAGGCGTTGATGGTGTAATTGACAACCGGACATTTAGAATATTCTCCGAGCCGGTTCCACCCACCGAAACTGAAAAAGAAAGAAATGCACGTCGTTTTACGGGTGGAGAAGTTGATGGAATTTCTCGACAATTGGCGCGATATGTTCACAAACAAGTCTCGGATTATATGCCGGAAATGAATCCGATGATGGTCTATCGGTTGGATAGGTTTGGCAGGGGTGGACACCACAGACCTTTCAATGATTTGGGTTTTGCCGGTATTCGCATCATGGAAGCACATGAAAACTACAACCGTCAGCATCAAGATATTAGGGTTGAAAATGGCATTAAATATGGAGATGTTATCGAAGGCGTGAATTTTGACTACGCGAAGAAGCTAACAGCTGTCAACGCGATTAATCTTGCAAGTTTAGCTTGGGCTCCTCCGGCTCCAGAAAAAGTGGAAATAGGTGGGGTTGTGGCTCCTTCCGCCAAACTCAGATGGCAGAAAGTTAATGACCCGAATGTGGCGGGTTATAAAATATATTGGCGATATACGACCGAGCCGCAATGGCAATTCAGCAGATTTGTGGGTGATGTTAATGAATTTACTTTAGATGGAATAGTCATCGACAATTTCTTTTTTGGAGTTGCAACAGTAGGCAAAAATGGTCACGAAAGTTTAGTAGTTTTTCCAAGCGGAACATACAGGTAAATATCAATCAGGAGAGTAACTATAAAAAAACGCAATTTTTTACACGTCTGATTCTTTAATTTCTCAAGTTTAAATCTCGAATGCTAATTTTACCATGATTTAGTTTGCATTTCTCTTTATAAGTAGGTTTTTATTTTTGTTGAATAATTTTAAAAAATAGTTTGGTATGAATAAAAACTCGACTATATTTGCACCCGCTTAGGGCGGTTAACTGTCTGCGGCAAGCAGGACTCTGTTGATTTAGAGTTTGCTGTTTACAGGTAAGGTCAAAACGTATTGAGAATATTGTTTCGGCAAATTCGATCATAAAATTAGGGCAATTAGCTCAGCTGGTTCAGAGCACCTCGTTTACACCGAGGGGGTCGGGGGTTCGAACCCCTCATTGCCCACAAAAACTCCACTAATTTTTTTAGTGGAGTTTTTTTTTGCCATACAATTAATTGGATAGAAATTATATTTCATTTAAACTACCTTAAGCTCTAATCTTCGGATCAAGCCATGCATACACAACATCGACCAAGATGTTGATCAAGACAAACATCACTGCGATGGTCAAGACAGCACCCATGATAATCGGTAAATCTAAAGTGTTGAGTGCTTCTACGATTTCTTTTCCCAAGCCGTTCCACCCAAAAATATATTCGACAAAAACCGCTCCGGCCAACATGGATGCAAACCACCCCGAGATAGCTGTCACCACCGGGTTTAAAGCGTTTTTAAACGCGTGGTTTTTAATCACTTGAAACTCGCTCAATCCTTTGGCACGCGCCGTTCGTATGTAATCTTGGGTAAGCGTTTCAAGCAGCGAATTGCGCATCAGTTGGATGACCACAGCCAAGGGTCGGATGCCCAAAACCACCGCCGGTAATATCAGATTTTTCCACTGAATGGCGTATTTTTCCCCGAAATCATCGAGTTCATACAAACTTCCGGTCATGCGCAATCCGGTATATTGGTGCAAGACATAAGCAAAAAACCAAGCAAACAAAATGGCACTGAAAAAAGAAGGCAAACTCATGCCCAAGGTGCTCAAAAGTTGAATCGCCCGGTCAGTTTTGCTGTCTTTGAAAAGCGCAGAAAACACGCCCAACAGCAATCCCAAAACAATGGCAATCAAAATGCTCGAAACCGCCAAAACAAAAGTGTTGGGAAGGGTTTCGCCAATCACTTCGGTGACGGGTTTGCCACTTTTCTGAAACGATTCTCGGAGATAGGGAAATTTGATAACAAGCGTTGCAGATGAAAATCTGTACAGGCTTAAAAATCGGTATTTGTTTTCATTCAAAAAAGTGTAATCGCTCGGCACATTCGAATGCAAAGAAATCGGCGACAAATCGTTGAGATAGTAGATGTATTGTTTATAAACAGGCTGATCAAAACCGTATTTTTTCTTGATGGCAGCCAATTGTTCACTGTTTTCATTCTGGTCTAACATCATGCGAGCCGGATCGCCGGGAAGCACTGTAAACAAAAAGAAAATAACCGTCACCACACCCAAAAGTGTCAACAGTGCATAACCCAATTTGTTTAAAAGATAAGCAGTCAAGTTTTAGAGTTTAATTTTTCCCAAATCATTCCAATGCCTTTTTTGAACAATTGTTCCTTTGTTTATAACCAAAACGCCCGGATTGGATCGGATGATGGTTTTCAATGCGGTTTCGTCGCAGACATAGAAGTCCAAATCCAGGTCGTAAGTTGTCTTAAATTTCTCTACATCCTTGGCTCCGGAAGCAGATAAAGCAATAATTTCATAGTTTTTCTTTTTGGCCTGACTGACTAAATACGACAACGATTCGGCTCCTTTTTGTTCCACTTTACTGAGGTTGTACATCACCACAAGTATCACTTTTTCCTTCTTTAAAAAATTTGAAGTATAATCTTCTCCGTCTTTTTCGATGGAAAAATCGTGAATGGGCGGTTTGTATCCTTCCGAGATTAGTTTGGTTTCCACATCCACAAAAGTACCGTCCACCTGTGGATAGTTTCCGGAAGTTTTCACGATTTTATCTTCGCCATTCACATCAAATCGCCAACTGTATTCAAACACCGGTTTGGGAGCGTTGTCAGGAATGGTCATCGATTGTTCGATGTTGGTGCCAATTTTATACGGCCTGAAATCAATCATCGGCAGATGCATCAATCCATAATAAGCCACCCAAAGCGACAGAAAAACAGCCGCAAAATTGATGAGAAAACTTATTTTGGAAGAAAAAATCGGGTTTATATATTTTTTTCCGGCTATCAAAATGAAGATCAAAACCAGTAATATTACATCTTTGGTAAAGGATTGCCATGGGGTGAGCGGCATGGCATCGCCAAAGCAACCACAGTCGGTAACTTTATTGAAATAAGCCGAATAGAACGTCAGGAAGGTAAAAAAGACAATCAAAATCAACAAGCTCCATACCGTCAAAGCCGTTTTATAGCCCAACAAAAGCATCACGCCCAATACGATTTCCAAAATCACCAAGAGTATCGCGAAAACGAGTGCCATCGATGCCAAAAAAGGAAGGTTCAACACATCGGAAGCCGCGTATTCTTGCAGTTTATAGGAAAATCCGATGGGATCGACCAATTTGACAAATCCCGATAAGATAAAGAGCACGGAAACAAAAATCCGAACGAGGTTGATGGTCATTTTCATAAAGAAACTTCTTTGCTTCGCTGTTGGGTAACAATTTCGATGGTGTTGTTCAAAGTGCGATGCACCGGACATTTGTTGGCAATTTCAATCAATCGCTCTTTTTGCTCGGAAGTCAAGTTGCCGGTGAGTTCAATTTCCCGTGTCATCCGGTCTATTTTGGCTTCGTGCTCGCAATCATCACAATCGGTGGCATGTGTTTTTTCATGTGTTAGGTGAACAATTACTTCCTGCAAGTCCCAATTTTTGCGGTCGGCATACATGCGAAGCGTCATGGCTGTACAAGCACCCAAGCTGGAAAGTAAAAGTTCGTAAGGTGTCGGGCCAAGATCGCTTCCTTCATAACTTTTGGGTTCATCTGCCAAAAAAGCATGGTTTCGGGCCGCAATCTCAGTCGTGTAATGCGAAGTACCGATTCTGACAGCAACCTGCCGATCGGTTTGCAAATCGGCAACTTCTTCAAAAGTGACGTAGCGTTTTACCCACGATGAAATCACTTCGCCCACATAGAGCGAGTCGTCTTTGTTGGTCAACAGATGGTCGGCTCCGTCTAATGACACAAAGCTTTTGGGGTGATGAGCCGAACTGTATATTTTTGCTGCATTCTCCACTTCGACGACTTTGTCTTGTGGGGAATGAAAGACCAACAGCGGTTTGCGCAATTCTTTGAGTACTTGCGATAAATCTTTGTCTTCCAAATCATCCAAAAAGTGTTTTTTGATGACAAATTTTCTTCCGGCGATGTCCACTTTCGCCTCGCCACGGGTGTGAATCGTTTCCAAGCAGGTTTCAAAAAGGTGCGAAACATGCACAGGATTGGAAGGCGCACCAATGGTTATCACCGCCTGAATTGCTTTGATTTGGTGCGCCGCAAAAACAGCTGCCGCACCACCGAGCGAGTGACCGATGATGATTTTCGGGCAACGGTAATGTGCGGTGAGATACTCGGCAGCCGAAATCAAATCGTCCACATTGGTTGAAAAATTGGTGTCTTCAAAGTTGCCTTCGCTATCGCCCAAACCGGCAAAATCAAACCGCATGACGGCTATACCGTTGATTGTCAATGCACGTGAAATATTTCTGACAGCTGCAAAGTTTTTATTTCCAGTAAAAAAATGAGAAAATATGGCGTATTGAATTGGTTTTTTGTCAATCGGTAAATCGAGTTTGGCCGAGAGATTCAAACCTTTATTATTTTTAAAAGTAAAGCTGATAGATTGCATGTTGAATTGAATTTAAGAATGGCTCAAATTACAAATATTTTTTGATGATAAATAAATTCAAAGAAAATCCCTTTCAAAAATTAAACTTTGAAAGGGATTTGGGTTTTAATAAATCAATTAAAACAAATAACTGAGTTTAATATTCACATTTCTGCCGATATTAGGAATTTCATCTGTTTTTAACCGAGATAGATGCGGGATGTAGGTTTCGTCAAAAAGATTGGTTCCGGATACGGTTAAATTCAGTACCCGACCGTTGAGGTCAAACGATCCGCCCAAGCCCGCGCTGACTAAGTTGTAGCTGTCTGAAGTAGTTTCAAACGGGCTGACTTTATTTTGTTCGAAGGTGTAGCTATCCTTTACAAAAGCAAAAGAGTTCTTCAAAAATCCAACTTTTTGAAATTCAATCCGCAAGGTATTGGAGATGGTATTCGCTGGAATCAATGGCAAGTCGTCGCTGCCATTTATTTTTCCCAAAACAGTTTCATAACTGCTTTCCCAATGCATCCAATCGAGTGGGTGAGGGTGGAAGTGGAAAGTGATTTCGCCGCCGTACAGGTGTGCGTCGCTTTGGGTAAAATTGAAAACCTGATTTCCTTCAACAAAACGATTTTCAGGCAAAATAAATATGTAATTATTGATGGCATTGTAAAATCCGTCGATTGCAAATTCTACATGTTCATTTGCAAATTCAATTGATAAATCTGTCTGAATGTTGTTTTCTTTATCCAGGTTTGCACTGCCAATTTCAAATCGGTTGGTGCCTTCGTGCACACCGTTAGAGGTCAATTCGGCGAGATTGGGAGAACGACTTCCGGATGCGATATTGAGTCTGCCGATGAATTTTTTCAAAAACTCAGTTTTGTATCCTAAGGCTGCATTGAAACTGGTGTAACTTCGGTCTAATGCTGAAACAAACTCATCATTTGGAGAATTCGGCTCACCCTTATCCTGTGATCGTATGTTGCGGTTGTCAACCCGAAGACCAAACTGAAGTGCATTGTTTTTAAATGAATAAAGTGAGGTGATTACAACGCCTATATCTTTGGTGATGGCATTTGGAATTAATGCCTCCTCACCAAAGTTTTCATTGTCTTGATACATGCCTTGCAACCCGACGATGGTCTGGAATTTTCCTGATTTAGGCAGGTTGTATTTCAAATCGTAATTAAACGTATTTAGGCGCATGCCCAACTCGGGTGTTACTGACGATTCACCTAATTCTTTCCGGTTGTTGTAGATATAACCGAGTTTTAAATCGAAGCTCGATTTGTCTAAAAACAAGCTCGATTCGGAGCTGATGATGTGATTGTCGATGTCTTGAAAAGGTAATTGCATCGATTTTGAACGACTTTGAGCACCGATTTCTTCCGGTACGCCGGTTCGGAATCGATTGTAGTTGTAGCGCAAATTGGTTTTGAAATTTTTATGACTGTAGCCGAGCGCAGATTTCAAATCGAGTTCGTTGAATCGCGAATTGGTCACAAAATCACCATTCGGAATTTTGTAATCGGCATGCGAACTTTGACTTCCTCGGATGATGAATTTCAAGGATTCACCCGAAAATTTATATCCCACATTGGTTTTGACACCCTCGGTGTTGGTGACATATTCTAAAGAGGCATCGGCTGTTTGTTTCCCTACAATTGCGAAACTCTCCGGATTAAAATACAACACGCCACCCAGCGCATCACTGCCATACAAAAGCGAGGCAGGCCCTTTGATTACTTCAACACTTTCAACGCCCGCATCGCTCAAGCCCAATCCGTGTTCGTCACCAAACTGTTGATTTTCAAGCCGGACACCTTGGGTATAAACCAATACGCGATTTGAACTCAATCCGCGAATGACGGGTTTGCCAACACTCAATCCGGTTGTGATACTGGAAACGCCAGGTATGCTTGTCAATCGATCTGAAAGTGTAGCTCCGCCGTTTTTTTGCAAGGTTTCGATGGACGATCGTTCAACTTTCATCACATTGTCTTTTTGCAGCTGTTGGAACGGGGTTGAAACAATGATTTCGTTCATTTCAAACACGGAAGGTTTCAAATGGATGGAGAGGGGCTCTTTTAAATCGCTCACATTGACAACCAGCGTAGCTGTTTCATAACCCAACATGGAGATGATTATTTTGACATTTCCCCCGGGCAAGTTGTTTAACTCAAAAGCACCTTTGTCGTCTGAAGTGGTTCCTTTTTCTATTTGTGGCAAATAGATGCTTGCAGTGGGTAAAAATTCACCGGTTGCTGCATCATTGATAACGCCCTTGATCTGATTTTGTGAAAATGCGGATATTCCTATAAACGCAATGAATAGAAAAGATAATTTTTTCATGATTGAACTAACTTAGTAAATAATAATTTTTTGGAAATCAATAAACTAAGCTAAGGTAGGCGGGCCTCTGAGGCTATAAGAATTCGGTAAATTAAATTTTAAAATAGACTGGTAGAACGAAATAATTTCTACATTGACAACAATCTCAAAACTTTCAAACGAAGTTGATTTGAAATCGACAATTGGTGAAAAATGAATGCCACAAAATTTACAGTCTAAGGGTTTTTCATGGAAGTGAACCGGTCCGTTTTGGGTACAAACTTTCTCGCTGTGGTGATGGATGCTGTGTGCCAATTTTAATGCATCAATACCCAATAGGCTGATTGCCAAAAAAGAAGCAATAAATAAACCCAAAAAATTAGTACGGTTTGGAATCATCCTGTTTGTTCAGAAATTTCGCGAAGCCCATGCGACGCAGCATTTTTTTTACAAAGTTGAGAAAAAAATTGTATTCTCCAAACAACCATCCGATGATTAAAATTAAAACTTTGTAAACCGGCAAAATGAGTATGATGTAAAGTGGCCAATAAATAAACGGATTAATTTCACCGCGATGCAATCCCAAAAAATCGAGAAGCGGTGCCGAAAGTCTGGCAGAGAGTGTTCCTGTAATGGCAAAAACAAACAGAATTTTTACCAATTGAAAATTAGACTGAATGTTCCACCGCTCTTTTAAAGATTTTCTCATGTATTATCAGTAATATCGCAGGTTTTGCTTGTATTTCTTTTGAAAATATTCAAAGTACATATAAAGCATGTAGTTTACATCTAAGCCGTAGTGAATGTTGGGTTCGTAGTTGATTTGCTGGAAATACAAATCAGGGTCATATCGCTGCGGATTTAAAACACGTTGGTTGTAGGTCTGAACATAAAAACGGTTTCGCGTTTCCAAAAAAGATTCGGAATAAAATTCTTTGGGCTGTTGGGTAACTAACCAACTGTCAAAACCAACCTCAATAATGATGATTTCATATTCCAGAGAATCATTGGCAATGCGAATGGTATCTTGCTTTTGCGCTACTTTTTCCGCTTTCTTTTCTTTGTTCTTTTGGGCAAAGATTTGAAAAGAAAAAACCATCAAAATCAATAGAATTATTGCTTTTTTCATGACAAGAAGATTTTATCAAAGATAGTTAATTCTTATGATATTTTTCTATTTTCGAAACCCTTTCGGGGATTCAAATCTCAAAAAGGTAGAAACAACGAAACCGCCTGTAAGGGCGGTTTCGTAACTACTAACCAAAAATCAAGTTTAAACCAAAACTGCTTTTTTACTTTTTTGTTTTCTGTTTTCTTTTATTTCAGCTTGTGCGGCTGCCAATCGGGCAATCGGCACTCGGAACGGAGAACAACTGACGTAGTTCAAACCGACTGATTTGCAGAACTCAACGGATGAAGGTTCGCCGCCGTGTTCGCCGCAAATTCCTACTTTGAGTTTGGCCTTCGTGCTGCGCCCTCTTTCTGTACCCATGCGAACCAATTGTCCGACTCCTTCTTGATCCAATTTTTCAAATGGATCTTCCGTCAAGATGCCTTTGGCAAGATAGACTGGCAAGAATCTGCCCGCGTCGTCTCTAGAATATCCATAGGTCATTTGGGTGAGGTCGTTGGTTCCGAAGGAGAAGAACTCGGCACGTTCAGCTATTTTATCCGCTACCAAGACGGCACGAGGTACTTCAATCATCGTTCCGACCGAAAAGGCTATGCTGTCTTTGCGCTCTTCAAAAACAAGTTGCGCAGTACTTCTGATGATTCTTTCTTGCTCTTCAAACTCTTTGACTGTGCCAACCAACGGAACCATGATTTCAGGAACGGCTGTGATGCCTCTTTTTTTGAGATTCAAAGCGGCTTCAATTATAGCTCTGGTTTGCATTTCGGTTATTTCCGGATAGGTGTTTCCCAATCGACATCCGCGGTGTCCCAACATCGGGTTGAACTCTTCCAACTCGGAAACTTTGGCTTTGACAGCTTCTAAGGAGATGTGCATTTCATCGGCTAAATCTTTTTGGGCTGCCAATTGATGAGGCACAAACTCGTGAAGCGGTGGGTCGAGCAGGCGAATGGTTACGGGAAGTCCTTGCATGGCTTCGAATATTCCTTCAAAATCACTTCGTTGCATTGGTAAAAGTTGATTCAGAGCCTGTTTTCTTCCTTTGACAGTATCGGAAAGTATCATTTCTCGCATGGCTTTGATGCGATCTACTTCAAAAAACATATGCTCTGTTCGTGTCAAACCAATTCCTTGCGCACCAAATTTACGAGCAACTTGCGCATCTTTTGGCGTATCTGCATTGGTTCTTACTTTCATAGCGTTGTAATGGTCAGCCAATGTCATCAGCTCGCCAAACTCTCCGCTCAATTCGGGTTCTTTTGTTTTTACTTTTCCTTCAAAAATAACTCCCGTGCTTCCATTGAGTGAAATCCAATCGCCTTCGTGAAATTCTTTGTTATCGACTACCATAACTCTCTTTTTGTAGTTGATATGCAAAGCACCGGCACCGGAGATACAGCATTTGCCCATACCTCTCGCGACGACAGCTGCGTGTGATGTCATACCGCCACGAGCGGTTAGGATGCCTTTGGCGATGTTCATGCCTTCCAAATCTTCGGGAGAGGTTTCGATACGGACTAAAATGGAATATTTGAATTTATCGGCATCTTCAGCGAAGAACACAATCTGTCCGGTCGCGGCACCCGGTGAAGCCGGAAGACCTTGCGCGATGACGTGAGCACTTTTTATGGCATCACCGTCAAAAACAGGATGCAACAATTCGTCCAACTTGTTCGGCTCAACTCTTAGGATGGCTGCTTCTTGATCAATCATACCTTCTTTGAGCATGTCAACGGCAATTTTTACCATGGCGGCTCCGGTGCGTTTTCCATTTCGGGTTTGCAACATCCATAGTTTACCGTCTTGGATGGTAAACTCCATGTCTTGCATGTCGGTATAGTGGTTTTCAAGAATTTCTTGGTATTGATACAATTCGTGATAAATGTTTGGCATCAATTCTTCTAAAGACGGGTAATTTTCAAGTCTGTCTTGTTCATTTATTTTGGCCAATTCAGCCCATCTTTGCGAACCGGTTTTGGTAATTTGTTGTGGGGTGCGAACGCCCGCTACCACGTCTTCACCTTGTGCATCTATCAAATATTCTCCGTTGAAAACATTTTCTCCGGTTCCTGCATCACGGGTAAAGGCAACGCCTGTTCCCGAATTTTGTCCCATGTTGCCAAACACCATTGCTTGCACATTGACAGCTGTTCCCCAATTTTCCGGATAGTTGTGCATTTTTCGATAATAAAC
>PHDQ01000256.1 GCA_002841025.1 Bacteroidetes bacterium HGW-Bacteroidetes-13
CTACGGCATCACGCAGTTGGTTTTCGACACTGAACGAACGGATGTCTCCGTTTTGGAAAAAGCCAAAAGCTTGGGCAGAGAGTTTGTAGTCCAAATCAAGGGAACTGTCATCGAGCGGGAATCCAAAAATTTGCAAATGGCAACCGGAGAAATCGAGTTGTTGGTCTCGGAATTGACTCTGCTCAACGCGTCCAAAACACCTCCTTTCACCATCGAAGACAAAACCGATGGCGGAGAAGATTTGCGTATGAAATATCGCTATCTCGACATTCGACGCAATCCGGTCAAGCAAAATCTGATTTTCAGGAGTCAGGTGGCGATGGCTGTACGAAACTACTTGAGCGGAGAAGGATTTATCGAAATCGAAACGCCTTATTTGATTAAATCTACACCCGAAGGCGCACGCGATTTTGTGGTTCCTTCACGCATGAATGAAGGACAATTTTACGCCTTGCCTCAGTCGCCTCAGACTTTCAAACAACTGTTGATGGTGGCTGGCATGGACAAATATTTTCAAATTGTGCGTTGTTTCCGCGATGAAGATTTGCGTGCCGACCGCCAACCCGAGTTCACACAAATAGACTGTGAAATGGCTTTTGTAGAACAGGAAGATATATTGAACACTTTTGAAGGGCTGACACGTCATATCCTCAAACATACCAAAGGTGTGGAGCTTGAAAAATTTCCGCGGATGACCTATGACGAAGCCATGCGAAAATACGGGAACGACAAGCCGGATATCCGTTTTGGGATGGCTTTTGGCGAATTGACCGAAGAGGCGCAAGGTTTTGGGTTTCCGGTTTTTGATGGTCAGGAATTGGTGGTAGGAATTGCCGTACCAAACGGCGCAGAAATGACACGAAAAGAAATCGATGAACTTACCGAGTGGGTCAAACGCTCGCAGGTAGGCGCAAAAGGTTTGGTCTGGGTAAGATACCAAGCAGACGGAACGCTGAAATCTTCCGTCGATAAATTTTACGACTCCAAAACGCTTGAGAAATGGGCAGAAAAAACAGCAGCTAAACCCGGCGATATGATTTTGGTCATGGCCGGAAATGCCGATAAAACCCGCTCTCAGCTGAGTGCTTTGCGCATGGAGCTGGCCACCCGATTGGGTCTGCGCAATCCGGAAACATTTGCACCGCTTTGGGTGGTTGACTTTCCATTGTTGGAGTGGGATGAAGAATCCGGTCGCTACCACGCGATGCATCATCCGTTTACTTCACCGAAGCCAGAAGATATTTTGCTGCTGGAAACGCATCCAGGAAAAGTAAGAGCCAATGCCTACGACTTGGTGCTGAACGGCAACGAAATTGGCGGGGGCTCGATTCGGATTCACGACAAAACGACCCAACAAAGGATGTTTAAATTGCTTGGCTTTTCAGACGAACAAGCCAAGGCGCAATTCGGGTTTTTGATGGATGCGTTTGAATATGGCGCACCTCCACATGGTGGTATCGCCTTTGGTTTTGATCGATTGGTATCCATACTCGGTGGGCAAGAGACCATCAGAGATTTTATCGCATTCCCAAAAAACAACTCCGGAAGAGACATGATGATCGATGCTCCGGCAACCATATCGGAAGAACAATTGGACGAGTTGAGTATTGCTTTGGCGGTGAAAACTAAAAAATAGCGTAAAAGACCTCGACAATTTTGATATATAGATTTTGGTATTCATGAAACCGACCTGTTTAAAACAATCATTAAGCACACGGGGTTAAACATCGGAGGTTACATCCAGCCTTTTTGTCCGGGACAAGTGCTGACCCATGAAAAAGCAATAAGATAAAGCGATGAAAGATAAAATTTTGGCCGGCATTAGAAAATTTTTGATTTGGAGAGTGAAGCACATTTCCAATCAAAATTTCATTTACATGCTTTCCATTTTGATAGGATTCTTTTCCGGATTGGGTGCTGTTGTGCTTAAAAACATGACGCACTACATACAATATTTACTTACCGGAAACCTCATCGAGCACTACCACCAGGCGTTTTATTTTATTTTTCCGATAATCGGAATTGTCATTGTCCAATTGATTATCAAACACATCATTCGCCATAAAGTTGGACATGGAATTCCTTCGGTATTATTTTCCATTTCCAAGAAAAAATCATTTATGGAGCGCTACCAAATGTATTCTTCTATACTGACAGCACCCATCACGGTTGGTTTTGGTGGCTCGGTCGGGTTGGAAGGACCGACGGTTGCTACGGGCAGTTCAATTGGGGCTAATATTGCACGTTTGTTTCATGTGAATCAAACAACGCGAACCTTGCTTTTGGGTTGTGCCGCAGCAGGAGCCATGTCAGCCATTTTCAAAGCACCGGTTGCGGCCATTATCTTTGCCATTGAAGTTTTTAGTCTTGATTTGACTTTGATCTCTCTGGTTCCGTTGTTGCTTGCCTCGGCATCCGCCGTTTTAACTTCCTATTTGTTTTTAGGCTCCGAAATTTTGTTGCATTTTAATTTAAAAGATGCTTTTCAAATCCGGGAAGTTCCGTTTTTTATTCTCTTGGGATTGATTTCAGCACTAACCTCCGTCTATTTTTCAAGAATGTTTTTTGCAATAGAAGATCGGTTTGAAAGCATGAAAAGCAAAACAAAAAGATTGGTTTTGGGTGGGTTGGGCATCGGTGTTTTGGTTTACATGATTCCACCTCTTTACGGTGAAGGATTTAGCAGCATCAACAACCTGCTACAAGAAAATTACCGCGACGCATTGGGCACCAACTTGTTCGAAAATTATTTGGACAATATTTGGGTGGTTATCGCCATGTTGGCCGGAATGGTTTTGTTTAAGGTAATTGCAACTTCGCTAACCTTCGGAGCCGGCGGTGTGGGAGGCATCTTTGCGCCCACACTTTTTGTGGGAAGTGCCATGGGTCTTTGCTTCGCAAAAATAATCAATGAACTTAATTTTACCGATTACCGAATTTCCGAAAGCAATTTTGCCTTGGTGGGTATGGCCGGCGTGATGGCGGGAAATCTCCACGCTCCGCTTACTGCCAT